>CAXTCT010000005.1:0-22512 GCA_964242565.1 uncultured Acetobacteraceae bacterium
GCAAGGGACAAACGCCGGGTCACGCTGTTGCCCGCCGGCGAGGTCCTGATCGACGGCGCGCGCGCCGGACACGCCGGCGAGAGCCTGCGCGTGACAGCCGGGATGCACAGCCTCGGCTTCGCGGCCGCCGGTTGGCTGGCTGTTCCGCGCCGGGTCTCGCTGCAGGCGAACCAGCAGCGGGCGATCTCACTCCCACTCACGCCGCTTCCGGCAATCCTGGTGATCCGCCCGGACCCGCCGGATACCGTGCTCCGTCTGGACAACCGCGTGATCCATGCAAGCCGCGGCGAGCTTTCCGTCCCGGCCGGCCGGCATCGTCTCACCGCCACGCATCCTGGCTATGTCCCGCTCGCGCTGGACCTGCCGCTCGAGCGCGGCGAGAGAAAGGTCGTTTCGATCTCGCTGGTACGGCTGGTGGTCAGGGTTCTCGCCCTTCAGGCGCCGGTGGGTAGCTGGTCGGACCCGGTGACGTTGCCGGTCCGGACCAGTTTCACGCTCGCGCTGAACGGCCGCATACGGCTTCGCATTGGCCAGGAAGTCTATCTCGTAACACCCGGCCGGTCGATCAATCTGGGCGACGTGCGCGGCGCGTCCCTGCAGATCAAGGCCGTCGACGACCAGCCGGTCGACGTTCATCTCTTCCTGAAACCGGAAAGATGATGACGATATCCTGGCTGGACCTGACCTGCCTGCGACCATAGGCTACGGAGGACGTCGTGAACCGGGACAGAATGCAGGTGACACGGCTATCGGCTGCATCGCCATCGCGTGGGAAGGCGATCCCGGCATCCGGCTGCGACGACATGCAGAACAACCAGAAGACCGTGTTCGGCGCTCTTGGCGGAGGCGCTGTTGGCAGCGTCGCTTTATGATCAAACGCTCCGGGAGGGTTCCTGGTCCCATGGCCAGCAGTGGCACAGGCTGGTCGGCCTTGACAGCCGGCTGGACCTCGCCCTGCTCGAGGACAGGACCACGGCACACGAAGCCGGCTCGGCCCTGGCAGCCGCGATGACCACCGGTTCCAGCGATGTGCCTCCCGCGGTTGCCGCGCGAAGCGGGGACCTGCTGCGTTTCCTTGCCTGTTTCGGGCTGAGGCGGCCGTGGGGCCGGGCGATCCCGGCGGCGATGCTGGCGCTGGCGGCCCTTGTCGCATCCGCGCGGCCGATCCTGGCGCAGGCGGATGACGAGGCGCTGATACGCAAGGTGCGCGTGAGCATTGCCGATGTCCTGAACCAGACGTTGGAAAGCAGACGCAGCGACCGCCCCTTCGCCTGGAGCGATCCGTCCGGCGCCCTGTCCGGTGTGGTCACCGTCTACGCACCCATCATGCGCGACAGCCAGCCGTGCCGGAGCTTCAAATACGTGGTGCATGACGTGAGCGAGGAAGTCACGGATACCGGCCTGTACTGCCGCGACCCGGCGGGATTGTGGAGCAGCGCCGGAGTGCCGGACATCGTGGCGACGCGGCTGCTCGAACCAACCGCGGCGCAACCCGATCCGCTTGTCGCCAGCCTGCAAAGAAATTTCATCCGCCTCGCCTATGATGGCGGCCCCGCGGACGGGTTGCGCCAGCCGCGTTTCGAGATGGCGCTGCAGCAGTTCGAATCGGACGAGGGCCTGCCGCAGGGTTCCGATCCAGACGCCATCCGGCGCGCGCTTGCCCAAACTGCTTCGGCCATCGCGCGCGCCAGCAGGGGCGGCATCTGTGACAGACCGGCGGGCAGCGAGGACAGCACCCTGGTTTGCGGGCGACGGCGAGCCTCGTGACCCGGCCTGCCACGCATTGAAGGCGCGGTGGTTCGACCAACTCACTTCCTGTGCTGCCGCTGCGGCAAATTCTCGACGGGCAAGACATCGTAGAGCGCGCTGTCCGCATTGTTCCAGCGTAAAGCAAGGCGGGGATCATGATAGCCCGCAGGCAAAGCCGCGTCGACCAGCCAGAGATAGTCGATCCCTCCAAGCGGCGCCGCTGCCAAGGCATCTTGAAGGGTGGGATGGCCTGCTCCACGGCCGCCGCACGACGCAGGCCATACATATTGGGAAGGATCGTCATAGAACAGCGCTGAAGGTCGATAGTGGATCTGCAGCAGGTGGGCGCCATCGGTGTCCCATTCGGAATTTGTCCAGCTTCGTCGATAAACGATTGCCAGATCACCCACATGGCCAAGCCGGCTGGCGCGCCAATGCTGCCGGGCGCTGCAATAGCGGGTGTTGAAGACGAGGATACGGCTATGTTCACGAACATGCCGGAGCGCGCCGAGATCGCCCGAGAACTGGCTGTCATAAGCGATGAAGCCCATGATCGTGATCACGAGCCGCCCAATAAACAAGCCCAGGCCGGACAGCATCACGAATCGGGTCAGTCGGACGTCGACAGCATTCCAGTTCTGGCTCGCGAACACGAGGATCGGAATGAGGGGGAGCAGCCGCTCATCGGCAAAACTGGAGCCGTTCAGCGTCGAAGGCGTGACGATAAACAGGGGAATCATGAAAAGGATCGCAGGCGCCACCGCTCTGTCCAGACGCGCTCCCTTCGACCAGCCGAAGACGAACACCATGAACGCGATTGCAAGGGAGCCCTCGTCGAGGAAGATGTTCTGGTCTCGAAGGAGCATGACCACAGCGTTGAGCTTGGCCTTGATGCTGACCTCGTTTTCGCCGGCGAATGACTTGGACGTCAACCGCCATGCAAGGATGATCACGACGGATGACGAGAGCGGCCTCACCCTGCGCAGGAAATTCCGGAACTGGCCTTCCCGGCGCAGCAGGCTGAACTCACGTGAACAAATGAACAGGACGAACAGGCAGCCGGCCACCGCGTGGCACAAGAACAGGAGCGGCACGAAGATCCATGCTCCTGCCTCCCTGAAGCATGGACGGGCGTCGAGCGAAATCCAGGACGCGAAACCGATGAGCGAGAGTGCGACGCCCAGCATGTAGTTCAGAAACCCATAGTTGAATGGGTAGCTGTATATGAAGATCAGCGCCCAGGGGATCATCGCGGCGCCACCCGGATTGAGCTGCCGGGCAACCATGAAGATGCCAGCGGCCAGCAACGGTGGAATGATTGCCGACACGATCCAGTAGGCGCGTGTGATGCCGAGGAATTTCTGTAGCAAGACCACGAGGATATCGGTTCCCAGGTTGGGGACGATATGCCACCGGAGACTCAAAAGTCGCGTCAGCGCGGGATCACCCGCGTAGGCCGCCACCGCAGCACTTCCCATGTGACCCGGGACGTCCGTCAGAGGTGGAATTCTGACGGTGAGAAAAGGGACGGTCACGAGGACGCAGACCGCCATGGCGAACCACGGACGGCTCACGAAGCTCATGTCGGGGATAGTTGACGTCTCAGCCTCCGAATTTCCGGTAACGGCATCGGAACGCTGTTGGCACCAGGATCGGCTTGCCCTGACATCGTCCCGTCAGCCAGAACAGGATAGCCGGTTGCACTCCAGGGTCAACCGGCCCAAAACAGGCTCAGGGACGTCTTCCGTAAGACGTCGAGGCAATTTTTAAGCGCGGGAAGGCGCTGCGAAAGCTTTTATAGTGCTTTCTCAGGTGCATATTGTTGATTTTGAACCTGTCCTTCCAAACAAGAAGCCTGAATGATATTATATCGAGAGGCTGACTTCAAGTCATGGCCCGATAGGGCCACACCACCAACCATGGGAAGCCCAGAGTAATGCGTGACCGGACGGAAGGCGATGCGGTAGCATGGCCTCTTGACCCATGGAAAGCCGGCGACCGACCTTGATCATCAACCGTTATCTGCTTCGGGAACTTGCCAAGCCGCTGGCTGCAATACTGGGCGTTCTCGTCGCGTTGTTCGCCAGCTACAGCGCCGCGAGCTTTCTGTCCGATGCGGTCAACGGACTGTTGCCGACCAGCGCGATCGCGGAGATGACCTGCCTGAAGGTCCTGATCTCCTTGGAGGTGCTGATACCGGCATCGCTCTATGTTTCAGTGCTGCTGACTTTTGCCAGGCTGCACGGCGAATCCGAATTCGCCGCGATGTTCGCCCTGCGCTTGACCCCGGCAACCATGATGCGCGCGGTGCTCACCCTGTCGGCCTGTCTTGCCCTTGCGGTCGGGGGGTTGTCTCTGTTCGTGAGGCCGTGGGCGTATCAGAGACTGCACGAGCTCTCGAATCGCGCCGCCACGATGCTCGACGTCGACGCGATGGAGGCGGGCTCCTTCTACGTGGGCGAAAGCGGAACGCGGGTCATCTTTCTGGGCCACCGCGATGGTCCCGGCTCTCCGGCACGGGATGTGTTCGTGAAACTTCGATACAGCGATCATACCGAAATCATCTCCGGACGGCTCGCGAACACGATATCCCCGACGACCCCGAACACTGGTTCAGACGTTCGGGTGAACGAAGCCTACGTCTACAAGATCTACCCCAAGCCCGGAGGACCCGACCAAATTCTGCAGGCTGAGGAAATGGTCGTTGATCCTAACAGTCGCGATAACGAGCCCCTCGGGTATGCCGCCGTAGCTGCGAGAAGCACAAGACTCGCGGCCTCAAATTCGAGCGATGACATTGCCGAGTTCCAATGGCGGCTATCAACTCCTTTGTCGACATTCCTGCTTGGACTGCTGGCTATACCGCTGAGCCGCGGCAAACCGAGACAAACCAGGCAGGCAAAGTATGGCACAGCCTTGCTGATCTATTTCGCCTATTATCTGCTATGCACGTCGGCGCGCACCTGGGTTCAGCACGGCGTGATAGACAAGTTCCCGGGCATCTGGTGGGCGCCGGCTTTGCTTATCATGCTTCTACTGATCACCACCTACGAACGTAACATCAACTACGCGCTCAAACGCGGGCGTACATGATTGAGCCGTGGAACAGTGATGAAGCGGATTGACCGTTACGTGATGGTTTTCGCCACCAGAGCCTTTGCTCTGGTGGCGCTAGCCCTGACGGGCCTGTTCAGCCTGCTTGAATTTGTCGAACAGCTCGCCTCCGTCGGCCAGGGGCATTATGATGTCGCGGATGCTTTCGTCTATGTCCTGTTGACCATCCCGGCCCGGCTTCTGCAAGTGGCACCCATGTCGATGCTGTTGGGTTCGTTGCTCGCCCTGGGAGGCTTCGCCAGACATTCCGAGCTTACGGCAATGTTGAGCCTTGGCGTTTCCGAGCGCCGTATCATTGGATCCTTACTCATCCTCGCCTTGCCTATCATGGTATTTCTGCTCCTGGTGTCGGAATTTGTTATCCCGCCGGCTCAGCTATTCGCGCAGGAGCAACGCAATTCCGCCTTGGCGTCCTCGAAATCTCCTTCCAACGGAAACAGCTTCTGGGCGCAGGGCAATCATCAATATTTGAACGTCCAGCATTTTGGGCGCAAGAATCTGGCGACCGGGATCGATATCTACGCCTTCGCGCCCGACGGAAGCCTGAAGAGTATCATTCATGCTGATCGTGCGGACATCCAGCGAGACGGCATCTGGCTGCTCACCTCCGTATCAAGAAAGCGCGTCCAATCGGCGGAGATTGTATCGGATCATCTGCCTTCGCTCGCCTGGCAATCCTTCATCCCTTTCGAACAGATGCAGTTTATGACGCTGCCACTGGAAAGCATCCCACCGATAGCGCTCTACAGGCATGTCCGTTACCTTGAACGCCAGCACCAAAAGGCGACACGTTACGGGCACGAACTTTGGGCAAAGATCAGCATTCCCATCTCCATGATCGCCATGATCATGATCGCGGCTCCCTTTGTCTTTGGATCAGGCCGCTTGACGAGTATTGCGCGGAGCCTCACCATGGGGGTGGGTTTCGGTGTGGCGTTTTCGCTTACAGAGCAGATCCTGGAACGCCTCGGCTCGCTGCTCGAATTCAGTCCGGCGGTGGCTGCGTTGACGCCGCCATTGCTGGTCATCGCACTGGCGATCTATCGCCTCTACCACGTCAAGGAGCGAAGCCGCCGTAAAGGATCCTTCATTCCATCATATCCGGCAACTCTCTGAAGAACCGCGCATAGTGAGCGCGCTGCCAGTGGAGAAGGCCGACCAGGATGGTGCTGAGCAGGATTATCTCGAAATAAAAATAGAATAACGGCACCTGCAGCAGCGTGAAGAGAAAGATAGCCAAAGTACGATAGTTTGCCGACATCATTGACCACCGACGCACCGTTGGCGCCAACAACTCACAATACCGGCGGCGAATGGTTGCACTTCTTTCGGGATGAGATCCAAGCGCCCTCGCCAGGATCTGCCGAGACTCCGGGTCGATACCGGCCGAAAGAAGCTGGATCCTCGCATAGGTGCTGTGGAGGCGATCGGTAACCCGCAGCCTCAGGGGGCGGGCGCCATGGCCAGCCGGGATGTCACCGGGACTTAACTCGGCAGATTTCTGCGCCCGGCCCCAGAAATTATAATCCTGTCGCTGCACCTCATAGGCAGCAGCCTGAACCGCGTGGCAGGCCCCGGCCATGACGACAACGAACCATACCCAGCTCCCATGCTGGCGACTGAGCGTTGCGCCCAATCCCGCATAGACGGCCGTGAACGTGGCATAGTCGCAAATGCCGTCGAGGATTTTTCCAAGTTCCGACTGGGATCGGGTCAGGCGTGCCAGTTGTCCATCGGCGCCGTCCATAACATGCCACAAGACCATCAGGAAAAAGCCGAGGAAGACGTATCCGGGCGTCCGATAACGCGCATAGGCGACACCTGCCAGGATGCCGCAGGCCATGCCTGCCATTGAGACGGCATTTGCCGAGACTCGCGTATGAGCGAGGGATGACGCAAGCCGTCTTGATATGGGGTGAACGAGATAAAGGTTGGTGACCTCCTCTATCTCCAGCGTTCTGGCTATCGGCTCCGCATTCTCCATGAATTGTGTTTCCTGACGGCGGTCGTTCAACTATCCGCGTGGAGCAGCAGTTACAATCGACCCGACTCCAGCAGCGCCTCGGCCTTCGCGAAGGCGACCGGATCATCGACGTCGATCCACAGCTTGTTCTGGATATCGAAGGTGAAAGCCAGCTGCCGGCGTGCGAGCCTGTTCATGGCGCCCGAGATGCTGTCGTCGCCGAGAGACTGGCTCTCCTCCAAGGCGTCGAAGATACCCGTGCTGCACGTGAACACGCCCGTGTCGAAGCAGTTGAAATCCGGGATCAGCTTGCCGATCCGTTCGATGCGGCCTGACGAAGACTTGACACGAGTGACGTCCTCCGGATCGTTGATCGGGTCCTCGATATTGAAATCGACCCCCAGCACCGCGCTGCCTGCGGACGGAGACACGGACATGATGCCTCGGAGAATTCCCGGATCGACGATGTGGTCACACATGGTCAACAGAAAGGGTTCGTGGAGATGTTCCTTGCCCTTGAGCAGGGACACGCCGTTGGCACGGGCCCATTCGTCGTTGATGACGTGGGTGACGGAAACACCCTTCCGAAGCGACAGATCGTCGAGCGCCCGCCGCAGCTCATCTCCCCGAAAGCCGCTTACGACGAAGAACTCGTCCACTCCGGCGGAGCGAGCGCGGTCGATGACATGCTCGATAAGCGCCTTCCCCTTGACGGGAATCAAGGGTTTGAGTTCAAGCGCGTCTCCCAGCCTGGCACCTTGCCCGGCAGCCACAATGAGGCATTTCATAAAACGGCAGGCACTTTCAACGCAGGAGACTTGCGAGCCGTGTGGGCGCGTATGAAGGCTTCCGTCATCGCGTAGGCTTCGTCGTCCGTATATTGCCTGAGGGGATGCTTGCAGAAATAGGCACTGGGACCCTCGAGCACTCCGCCGACGCCATTTTCCAAAGCCAGCTTGCAACACCGGATCATGTCGATGACAACGCCCGCGGAATTTGGCGAATCCTCGACCGACAGTCTCAGCTCCAGTTCCATCGGTACGTCACCGAAAAGATGGCCCTCGATGCGCAGGAAACAGAGCTTGTTGTCATTCTGCCAGGGGACGTAGTCACTCGGGCCGACATGGATGTTCTCATCCTCGATGCGCTTCTTGGCAACCGATTGCACCGCTTCGGTCTTGGACGTCTTCTTTGACTTCAACCGCTCCTGGTTCTTCATGTTCAGGAAGTCCGTGTTGCCGCCGGTATTCAACTGGTAGGTTCGGAGCAATTTTACGCCGCGCTTGCCGAACAGATCCGTCAGGACCCGGTGCACGATGGTCGCTCCGAGCTGGGATTTGATGTCATCGCCGATGATCGGCAGGTTGCGCGCCTTGAAACGTTCGGCGAAAGCCGGGTCGCTGGCGATGAAGACCGGCATGTTGTTGATGAAAGCGACATCTGCCTCGAGCGCACATTCCGCATAGAAGCGCGCAGCCTGCTCGGATCCGACCGGCATATAATTGAGCAGGATTTCCGCCCCACTCAGCTTGAGCTCGCGGACAACTTCGTCCTTTGTCAGTTCCCTTGCCTCGGAGCGCACATAGGTCCGGTCATCGTCGTAATCTGCCATATGCTCCGAGATGCCATCCAGCACGGAGCCCATGCGCACGAGCACGTTGCTGTCGGGGATGTCTCCCTGGAAGATTTTCGTGCAATTCGGCTTGGAAAAAATCGCGCGATGAACATCCAGTCCGACCTTGCGGGCATCGACATCAAATGCCGCGACAATCTTGATGTCCGATGGCAGGTAGCCGCCGATCTCGGTGTGCATCAGGCCGACCGCACCCTCGCGGCAACGTTCAGCCGTGTAATAGTGGATACCCTGGATAAGTGAACTCGCGCAGTTTCCTACCCCCGCAATGGCAATACGAATGTTATCTCTATTCATCTTGCTGTGCCTCGTGGAATATGATCGGTTGAAAGACGACGACAGATACGTGATGCTCATCTAATATGAAGTCGTGGGCTAGGCAACCCGACGACGGGAGTCGGTCCGCGCCTGTTCGGCCGCACCAGCCTCGCGTCCCTCGCCTGCTCCTGATCATGCTGCATCTGGTATCTGGTCTATACAGGAACACACCAGGGCACTGTACAACTGCCGCTTGCGGTTTCGCTTCACGTACGCCGGCGTGATCTGGGCCACGAGAGCCCGCGTGCGGACGGAAGCATACCAATGCACGACACGGGTCTCGGGCAAGACGATCTCGCTCAACGCAACATTGCGGACGATCCGGAACCAATGCTCGGAGATCTGTGGTGGCAGCGGATAGAATATATGAGGCTCCTGGACAACCAGATCGTCATACTGGTTACAAGTAGCCACTTCCTGAAGTAGATGCGGTCCCAACGCATAGCGTTGTGTTTGACGCGCCGGCGACAGGCCGGTCATGGCACGGAGATAGTCTGCAACGAGGGGGGATTCTATTGCTGCGCCCATTACCGCGTTATTGATGCTGCGGAAACAGAATTTCTCCATCTTCCTGAACAGCTTCCACCCATCAGGAAGCCGTCGGGACGCCTTCCGGAGCAGGTCGAGCGCGATCTGCCGGGTCCACAGGCGTGGCGTGCGCTGGGCACGCATGAAATGCGGCCATATGATGAACTCGGTTCCCACGAAATGTTGCGTGCCGGTCAGAGGAAGCAGGGAGGATGTCGTTATGGTATCCATGTCAAGATAGATACCGCCCTCGGCGTAAAGTATTGCCGCTCGCAGGACGTCCGAACGCATCACCGGGCTGGCGAGCCGGCGATAAAGACGAGCCAGTTCATCACCCAGACCGAGCCGCTCTCCTATCCGGCATAGATAGGCGATGGGCTCGACCTGCGACAGGCGCACGCGGGGCGCTTGTCTGAGGGCGTTCAGCTGATCGCCGCCCTGGAGCATGTCGGTGTGATACAAGGTAATCCCGGTCAACCCGCTGCGTTCGGCCGCCGAGAGAACAGCAAACACGTAGGCCCAGGGTATCGTCTGACCTATCCAGCAGAAATAGAGCGTGGGTGGTATGGTCATAGGCCGAGCATAACGGCACCGCACCCCGACGACTATGGTCCATGGGAGTTTGTCACATAATGCAACCAGCCCCCGGACCGCCCTCGACTTGTTGCGGACACCATACTCAAAGCCGAAACCATGGCGCGGTGTATGGCGCCCGGAGCAGGTTCGTGGAGTTCCAGGGCGATAATCGCCGGCGCTTGATCAGCCTGCTGCAACCCTGTAGCTCCCTGTCCGGGTCGGACGGTGGCGGCCACGCCATGATGGGACGGCTGGAAGCTGTCCAGATGCACCGGCGAAGATGGGTTAAAGTACGTCCATATGGCCGGCCCGGACAATCGTATGACCTGTGACGGCATAGTTGACCAAGCCGATGAGCCGGACATCTCCGCGCGGCAAGTCGCGATATTTCGCCATAATCTGTTCAAGATCTCCGAACCTTTCATCACACAACAGGCCCAGCAGCTAAAACGATACGAACCGCTCTATCTGGGAAGGCTGCGGTTCGGCTCAGTGCCTGATGGGGCGCGGTCTCTTGCGCTGCAAGACAATGGCGCCTGGCGGTCGTGGCCGCGCATCGGTTGGCAGATGATCACCCGGAACCCTGAACCCTATGTGCGTTTGCTGGAGGAAAACCAGCCGGCGCTTCTTCATGCGCATTTCGGCATCGACGGCGTCTACGCGCTCTCCCTGGCGAAGCGGCTGAATATTCCCCTGGTCACGACATTCCATGGTTTCGATGCCACATTGTCGACGGCCACCCTGCTCTGCTCGCCGGCCTGGATGAATTATCCCCTTTTCCGGCATCGTCTTGCGCGACAGGGCGCGCTTTTTCTCTGCGTCTCGTCGTTCATTCGCGACAAGGTGCTGGCGATGGGTTTTCCGGAAGATCGAACCCATGTTCATTACACCGGCGTGGATTGCCGGGCGATCAAGCTTCGCGATCCCGGCGAGGAAACCAGGACCATCCTGCACGTCGCGCGCCTGGTGGAGATGAAGGGCACGCAATATCTGATACAGGCCTTCGCGCTTGTGGCAAAAAATCATCCGGACACGCAGTTGGTCATCATCGGGGCGGGTCCGTTGGAACGGCGATTGCGCGCGCTCTCCCGCCCCCTCGGGCTGGAAGGGCGGGTGCGGTTTCTCGGCGCCCTGCCTCACCTGCAGGCTCTGGCATGGATGCGCAAAGCGGCGATGCTGGTGCTGCCCAGCGTTCACACCGTCACCGGGCGGGTCGAGGGTCTGGGCATGGTTCTTCTGGAGGCGGCCGCCACCGGCGTGCCGGTCGTGGCATCCCGGGTCGGCGGGATACCCGAAGGTGTCATCGACGGCGAGACCGGGTTGCTGGTGTCCGAACGCGATGCCGATGCCTTGGCCAGATGCATGCACGACCTGCTGGCGGCGCCTGCCTTGCGGCTTCGCATGGGGGTCCAGGCCCGGGCTTTCGTCGAGCGGCATTTCGACAGCCGCCGGCAAGGTGAAATACTCGAGAAATTCTACGACTCCCTGCTGTTCAACCGGCCAGGGAATGGATCGGGTTGAAGTTTTTGGTGGAAGATTTCCTTCCGCGGCTCAGAAATGCTACGGGACGGGATGCCTCCCACACCCGTCCCTCTCGAAGACAATGTTCAAGCGGCGACGAGCAGCCCGGCGCCGCGACGGTCCGGAAGCCTCGGTTCCGGCGCGAGATTCCTCTCCCGCGTCCTCGGGTCGCGATATAATCCTCTCCTGGCCCAGCTCGTCGTCATACGGCGCTGCAACCTCGCCTGCGGCTATTGCAACGAGTATGACGATTTCTCACCTCCCGTCCCGCTGCACTCCCTCCTCGCCTGGGTGGACCATCTGGCGAAGCTGAAGACCGCCTCCATCACCTTGACGGGGGGCGAGCCGCTGCTTCATCCCCAGCTCGATCAGATCATCCGTGCGAGCCGCGGGCATGGGATGATCACGACGATGATCACCAACGGCTTCCGCCTCAGCCGGGACTGGATCGAGCGACTTAATGCGTCCGGCCTGCAGGGAATGCAGATCAGCATTGATAACCTCAAGGCCGATGACGTGTCGATGAAGAGCCTTGCATCCGTGGAAGGCAAGCTCGCTCTGTTGTCGAAGCATGCCAGCTTCAAGGTGAACGTCAATTCCGTGATGGGCGTCAGCAACGAACGCACGCAGGACATCGTGACGGTGGCCAAGGTCGCGGCCAGCTATGGTCTGCAGCATTCTGTCGGCGTACTGCATGATCACACCGGGACGCTCAAGCCGCTCAGTCCAGAGCAGCTGCAGGCCTACCGACAAGTCACCAAAATCTCGCCGTCGGTCGTGCACAGCCTGAATTATTGGCTGTTCCAGAAAAACCTGATGCATGGACAGACCAACGACTGGAAATGCCGTGCGGGCGCCCGCTACCTTTATATCTCCGAGGACGGCAAGGTTCACTGGTGCTCCCAACAACGGGGCTACCCGGGGATTCCGCTGCTCGAATATACCGGCGCGGACATCCGCCGTGAATTCCACACCAGGAAGGATTGCAGCCCGACCTGCACGTTGAGTTGCGTCCACCAGATGAGCATGTTCGACAGATATCGCGGCTCGCAGACGGCTGCGACCGCTCCTCGCTGAACGGCCGGCAATCAGGCTTTCTGGCGAGGCCGATGGCGCCCGGCCAGGAACAAACCGGCATAGGCAAGCATCGTAGCGGCCATGACCATGGCGATCTGGATCCTGGGGTCCGGTCTGCCGAGCAGATATTGCGAGATGGACACGAGCGAGATCATGACGGTGGCGCCGATGAGCGGGAGGCCCAGAGTTCCCGCAAGCTCCCCGGCACGTATCTGCCAATGCCGCCGCACATACCGGATCCCCCAGGTCAGCAGGAGGGGATAGATGCCCAGCCAGATCGCCGAAACGGCAATGATCCCGATTTCGCCATGCAAGGTGAAACCGACGGCCAGGACGCCCGTACCCAACAGCAGCAGCGTCATGACCGATTGGGCGGCTGCCGCCCCGGGTCGCCCGGAGCCCAGTATGACCATGGAGATGAGCTGTGACACGACACGCAGCAATGACGCTGCCGCCAGGATCTTGAGCGGTATGGCCGCCGCGGAATAATCGTGGCCCTTGTCGTCGTGTAACAGCGATGTCAACGGGTCGGCGGCGAGGACCAGAGCCATCGCCAGCGGGACAACCAGATTGACGATCTTGCGCAAAGACCATGTCACGATGGGCGCAATATCCCCGTTGACAGCCGATACGCGCGCGAGGACGGGCAAAATCGTGCGGTTGACGAGCGTGCCGACCGCCATCGCCGGCTCCATGGCAACATCGAAGGCCACCCTGTACACGGCAAGACGGGAGGCTCCGTAGAACCAACCGATCAACAGATAGTCGATATTCTTGAATGTCTGCTCGGTCATGTTTGCAATGGCGGCGCGGATTCCGAAGCGGATCAACGGCAGGATCGTCGATACCCGAAACCGCAGCGCGGGACGGAACGGCCGCGCGAGCATCGCGCCGATGAGCATATAGAATCCGCTTGCCGAATATCCGGCAACGAGCGCCCAGGCCCCTGCTCCCGCGGCGCCAAGGCCCAGGCGCGTCAATGCGGCCGCCATCGTCGCGCACACGTTCACGACCGCAATACGTTCATATTGCAGATCCCGGTTCATGATGGCCAATGGGATCAGCGCGGCTCCGACGAGAGGCTGCTTGAGCGCGATGGCGAGAAAATACCTGGTCATTCCGGAATCGCCATAGATTGACGCGATCCAGGGCGCCGCGATCAGCGTGAGGCCGCCTACCAACAAAGCGGCGCCAACGATGTACCAGAATAACGTATCAAGTTGCGGCCTGGATACCGATCGAGCCTGGATCAACGCCTCGCCGGTGCCAAAGCCGTTGAAGGCCTCGATGATCATGCCAACGGAGATGACGAGCGACGCAATGCCGACCTGCTGCTTGGTCAGGAACAACAGCATGGTCAGAATGGTCAGGAAGTCCACGATCTTGGCGAGGACCGTGGCGCCCCCAAGCCAGTTAAAGCCCTGGCCCAGATGCCGCGCATGGTTATCCATCAAACCCGCTTCCGAAACGATATAGGCGCCGTGTCGATACGGCTCTACCTGCCTTCAGGAGGCAGCACCCAGGATCCTTCGCGGACCAGATGCGCCAGCCAGCGCCATGACTGGCGTATCCAGGCGCGACCTTGGGCGCGGCTCCAGTCAGCAGGCTTCCCGCGCCCTGACCGCAGGCGGGACTCGATGATGTCGATGATTTTATGTGCACGGGCATCCCAGGTGAAACCGCGGCTACCGGCCAGGGCGGTTGCGGCAAGTCGCGCGGCAAGCCTGGTGTCGCTGGTCAATAGATGGAGCGCGGCCACCAGCGCTTCCACGCAATCCGGACGGCACAGGAGCGCATTCTCCCGATGCTTCAATATCTCCCGCACGTCAGGGGTATCGCCAGCAAGAATCGGCCGATCCGAAGCCATGTAGAAGAAAATTTTCAGCGGCAGCACGGTCGATCCGAACCTGGCGAGGGGTTTCCATGATGGCGGGATCAGCAGGACATCGGCAGCCGAAAGATAATATCCGAGCTTGTCGGGGGGGTGCCACGGGACAATCCGGATATTGCCGACAGCACTCGCCAGGGTCTCGATCGGGCCTTGCCCATAGGAGCCCACGAGAATGAAAAGCAGGTCCGGCGATCGCCTGGCCGCCTCGATCACGAGCTCCAGGCCCTTTTTGTGATTGAGCCGCCCGATATAGACGATCGTCTTTCGGTCAACAGGGACATCGATCTGCTGCTTGGCGGCCTCCCTCGGAATGAGGGATTGTAGACGCTGCGGTTCGAACCCGTTATGCACGCATTGCAGCTTCTCGGGCGGAACCCCGAGGCTTAAATATTTTGTTCGCGTATAGTCGGAATGGCAGATGTTGACCAGGAACTTCCTGGCACACATCAGACGGAATATCCAGTATCTCAACGGCGGGATCTGGTCGGGCCACGGACGATAATGATCGAACACAACCTGCTGCCGGAAGAGAGCCGCGATCCAGGCGATCCACAGGTTTCGCGTGTAAACAAGATCCGCTTCCCAAAACTCCTTACGAAGAAGCATGGTCAGCCCGCAGCACAGATGCCTCAGCATCGCGGGTCGAAGCGGGGCATAAGCGCGGATCAGTGGCATTCCGGCCTGCCCGCCGATGCCACGGCTATCGGCGTTCGCTGGCAACGGCACGTGCAGCCATGAACGTGATATCAAGGGCGCAATATGTTTTGCGGTCGTTATGAACACCTCGGCATCCGCCTCGTTGCTCGGCAGGCCGTTCTCGAAGGTGAACAGAATCCTCATGCGCTCAGGCGGAAAATTGCTGGCAGGATCACGTCCTCACCCATTCGGATGGGTTTGGTGAACGGCTTCATGCACGTCGCCTCGGGCCTCATGCGGGCTGACCGGGTTGAATGGCAGCGTCTGGTCCGGCGTGGGCATGTCCGCCGTGCTCCAGCCGCCGCCGAGTGCCCCGATCAGGGCTACCGTGGCCTGCAGTCGTCGGGTCTGCACCTGCACCTCGGCGATCTCCGCGGTCAGGGCCGCGATCTGGGCCACGGCGACATCGAGATAATTGTCCAGCCCGCCCGTATAAAGCGTGAGGGCCATCCCCTGTGCCTCATTTGCCGCACGCGCCGCATTCTGCTGCTCGGCGGCCTCGACGGCCAGCCGGCCGGCCAGCACCAGCCCATCCTCGACCTGCTGGAAGGCCGTCAACACCGTCGCACGATAATTGTCTCCGGCCTGTGCCAGCAGCGACCAGTTGCGTTGCAGCTCGGCGCGTCGCAGGCCACCCTCGAACAGGGGCAGCATGGCATAGGCGCCGACCGCCCACAGGCTGTTCGGCAGCGAGGCCAGGTTGAAGCCGCTATCCTCGAAGCCGGAGACGGCGCTCAGGCGGATGTCCGGATAGAAAGCCGCGCGCGCCACGCCGATGGCGGCGTTGGCGCTTGCCATCGCGCGCTCGGCCCGGGCAATGTCGGGACGCCTTTGCAGCAATGCCGACGGCACTCCGGGCGGGATATGCGGCACGACCAGGCCGGCATCGACCGACATCGCGCCATCCACGGGCAGGACGAAGGCGCTCGGATTGATCCCGGCCAGCACCGCGACCGCATGCTGCAGCAGGGCGCGCTGTGCCAGCGTATCGGTGTTCAAAGCCTCGGCGGCGGAAAGCTGGTTTTGCGCGCGCGCGACGTCGAGGCCCGACGCGATCTTGCCGGCCAGCCGCAGCCGGGTGATCGAGACCGCCTTCTCGTAGAACGCGATAGTCCGGCCGAACACGGCATGCTCGGCATCGAGCCCGCGCATCGCCACATAGTCCGACGCGAGCTCCGTCTGCAGGCTCAGCCGGGCGGTCGCGATCTCTGCCGCGGCTTCCTGGGCCTGCTCCTTGTAGATCTTCGTGCGGTTGCGTATCGCGCTCCAGAAATCCGGGTCCCAACTGGCCGTCGCGTTGATCTGGTTCGACGTCGCCTCGTTCTCTCCAAGGGTGCTGGCGCGGAACAGCCGGTGCTCGGACTGCTTGTTCTCGGTGAGATCGCCATTGGCGACCAGTTGCGGATACAGGCCCGACCGTGCCTCCGCCGCAAGGTCGCGCGCCTGGGTGTAGGCTTCCTGTGCTGCCTGCAGAGTGGGATTGGCGGCGTCGAGCTGGTCCTCCAGCCGGTCCAGCACCGGATCGCCGAACATCTCCCACCAAGCTCCGCGCGGAAGCTGGTCCTGCGGCCGCGCCACCACGAAGCCGCCGGAACCCTGGTAGCTCGCCGGCAGGATCGGGCGCGGCGTCCGGTAGACCGGTGCGAGATCGCAGCCCGCCAGCCCCAGGCCAAGCTGGGCCGCCAGCCCGATCGAGCAGGCGGCCCGGGCCCGGCCTGCCTTCATGGCTCGACCGGACCGCCACGGGCCGCCTCGATCTTCTCACGCTGGGCGACGCTCATCCGCATCGATGGGTTATTCGCCCCAGCTTGGGAATTATCCGCGGCCTGGAACCGCGGGTTCGCCGCGATGCCGGGCGCTCCCGGCACGACCTGCACCTTCTCGCCCTCGAGAATACCGGCCGACGGGTTATTGACCAGCCGGTCGTCGAGTTTCAGTCCGGCGACAACCTGCACGGTCTGGCCGAGATTGAGGCCGAGCTTGACGTTCTGCAGATGCACCGTGTCGTCCGGGCGCACCAGCACGACCTGAATTCCCTGGGCACGGAACAGCAGGGCCTGCTCGGGCACGATCATGATGTTTGGGTCGGCGCTGAGCACGAAGTGAACCTCGGCATAGGTGCCTGGCCAAATCTCGTGCGCAGGATTATCCACCGTCAGTTCGGTGATCACCGTGCGCGTCTGCGGGTTGAAGGCCTTTGCCGTGGTCAGGAACTGCGCATCGAAGCGGCGTTCGGGATATTGCGGCAGCGACAGCGTCGCGGTCAGGCCCGGCTTGAGCATGGCGGAATAATCCTGCGGCACCGAGACATAGACACGCAGCTTGTGGATGTCGGCGACGCTGAACAGGGCGGCCGAACCACCACCGGTCCGGGCGTCGCCGCCGGCGGCATTGACATAGTTGCCGACGTCGGTGTTGCGCGCGGTGACCACGCCGTCGAACGGAGCGACGACATTCTTGAACTGCTCCAGCGCCTGGTAGCGGGCGACCTCATGCTGCGCCGCCTGCACCAGCGCCTGTTGCGTGTTCGCACCGGCGACCTGCACATCGACTTCCTGCCTGGACACCGCCTGTGTGCCGGACAGCGCCTTCCACCGGCCGGCGGTGACGGCGGCGAGCTGGTATCTCGCCTGCGCGACATTGAGATTGGCCTGCGCGGTGGCGAACTGCTCGTCGAGCCCGGGGGCGTCGATCGTCGCCAGCAGCTCGCCGGCCTTCACCGTGGCGCCGTAATCCTTGTACCACATCTTCACGTAGCCGGAGACCTGCGCATAGATCAGCGCCGAGTACCAGGCGCTGATGTTGCCCGGCAGTTCGAGGGTGCGCGTGCTGGGACCCCTTATCGGCGAGATCACCTGCACCTGCGGGATGGCTTCCTCGTCGCCCACCGCACGCAGGTCATCGACATGGTTCTGCCGTCCGACGATGCCAAAGGCCACGAGCCCCACCACCACGAGGGCCGCCGCCCCCAGCAGCCGGCCACGGTTCGTCATGCGGGCTGATCCTTGTTTTTCTTGTCATGATGCAGGAGGGCGAACACGCACGGCACGAAAAGCAGCGTCGCGAACGTCGCGACCAGCAGGCCGCCGATCACCGCGCGGCCGAGCGGCGCGTTCTGGGTATTGCTGAACGACATCGGCAGCATCCCGATCATCATCGCCAGCGCCGTCATCAGCACCGGCCGGATGCGACCGAAGCCGGCCTCGATGGCGGCGGCGACCGCGTTGCCATGCTCGGCCAGCCGCTCGCGGGCGAACGACACCACCAGGATCGAATTCGCCGTGGCCGTTCCCATGCACATGATGGCTCCGGTCAGTGCCGGCACCGAAAGCGGCGTGTGGGTGAGGAACAGGCTCCAGACGATCCCGGCGAGTGCCGCGGGCAGGGCGGTGATGATGATGAACGGATCAAGCCAGGACTGGAAATTGACCACGATCACCAGATAGACCAGGAGGATCGACAGGGCGAGGCCTTCGAGCAGTTGCGTATAGGCCGATCCCATGGTCTCGGCCTGGCCGCGCAGATGCACGCTGGCACCGTGCGGAACGCCGCCGTTCATGCCGGCGACGACACGCTTGACGGCATCGTTCACCGCACCGAGGTCGCGGTCCTGGGTGCTGGCATAGATGTCGATCACGGGCAGGATGCTGTAATGCGAGACCAGCAGCGGCGTCCCGGTCTGGCTGATCCGGCTCAGGGCGCCGAGAAGCTGCGTCTGCGTGCCGCCCGGATCGCCGTTACCCTGGTCGATCGGGATGGTTTCCAGGTCGTTCATCGAGGTGAGCTGGTTCTGCGGCGTCTGCAGATTGACCAGATGCGACACGCCGCTAGAGGTGTCGAGCCAGTAGGTCGGCGCCGTCTGGCCGCTGCCTGACAAGGTCGCCAGCGTATTGTCGGCGATATCGGCCTCGGTCAGCCCGATGCTCAGGGCGTAGGTGCGCGAGGCGTCGATCCTGAGGGTGGGCTCATCGAAGGCCTGCTGGATATTGACGTCGGCGATGCCCGGGATGTGCCGCAACCGTGCCGCCATGGTCTGCGCATAGGCGAGGTTGGCGACTTGGCCACGCCCGGAGATCTGCACGTCGATCGGCGCCGGCAGGCCGAAATTCAGGATCTTCGCCGTGATGTCGCCGGGAAGGAAGGTGAACGCCGTGCCGGGATAGAGGCCCGGCAATTTCCGTCGCAGCCTGAAGCGGTACGCGTCGACCGGGGATACCTGGTTCTTCAGGCTGATGGTGATGTCGCAATCCTGCGGTCCGATGGTGCCGGTCGCGTTGTAGGCTTCGTTGATGCCGCTGGCTGGCAGGCCGCAATTGGCGACCATGCTGGCGACCTGGCCGCGCAGGAGGTGGCGCACCGAGCCTTCGACCAGGACGGCGATCTTCGACGCCTCCTCCAGCCGGGTGCCGATCGGGGCGCGCATGTGCATGTCGATCTCGCCGGACTTGATGCCGGGGAAGAAGTCGCGCCCGAGGAACGGGATCAGCGCCAGGGAGCCGAACGAAGCGGCCGCGAACAGCGCGATGAAGCGCCCGCGCGTGGTCACGATGCCGGTGAGCGTGACCCTGTAGGCCCCCCGGAAGGCGGTGAAGCGCCGCTCGAAGCCGCGCTGGAAACGCGTGAACAGGCCTGGGTTGGCGGACGGCCCGTGCCTGTGCTGCGCCACCTGGGCACGCAGCAGATAGGCCGCCATCGTCGGCACCAGGGTGCGGGACAGGATGAACGAGGCAATCATGGCGAAGATGATGGCCTCGGCCAGCGGCAGGAACAGATAGCCGGCGATGCCGGAAAGCTGGAACAGCGGCAGCCAGACGATGCAGATGCATAAGGTGGCGACGAAGGTGGGGATGACGATCTGGTTGGCCGCCTCGATGATGCCGGCTTCCAGTTCGGCCCCATGCTCGAGATGGCTGTCGATATTCTCGATCATGACGGTGGCATCGTCGACCAGGATGCCGACGGCGAGTGCCAGGCCGCCCAGCGTCATGACGTTGATGGTCTGGCCGAACCAGGACAGCATCAGCACCGAGGACAGGATCGCCAGGGGAATCGAGGTCGCGACGATCAATGTCGAGCGCCAGCTGCCGAGGAACAGCAGCACGGTCAGGCCGGTCAGGATGGCGGCGGTGACCATTTCCTGCACCACGTCGTCGACCGATGAGCGGACGAAACCGGAGGCGTCGTTGAGCGTGGTGATGCTGACGCCGGGCGGCAGCGTCCGGATGATGCCGGGGAGTGCCGCCTTGATGCCGCCGACGACGGCCAGGGTCGAGGCGTCGCCGGTCTTGAGGATCTGGATCAGCACCGCCTGCCTGCCATGGACCAGCACCGCGTTCTGTTGCGGCGGCGAGCCGCGATAGACATGGGCGACATCGCGCAGGAAGACCGTGGCGCCGCCGACGATCTTGATCGGCAGGTTGTTGAAGGTCGAGACCTCGATTGGGCTGGCGTTGGTCTCGACCATGAAATCCAGTTGGCCGATCTTCTGGTCCCCGGCCGGCAGCACGACATTCTGCGTGGCGAGCGCGCGGCCGACATCCACCGCCGACAGGCCGTGCGCCATCAGGCTCTTCTGGTCGAGGTCGATCTCGACATTGAGCGAGGCGCCGCCGTAGGGAGTGGGGATCGCGGCACCCGGCACCGCGACCAGTGCGGGACGGATCAGGTTCGACGCCATGTCGTAGACCTGCGAGGCGGTCATGTCGGCGGCGGTCACCTGCAGGTCGAGCACCGGCACCGACGAGGCGTTATAGACCAGCACCTGCGGCGGCGTGATGCCGGCTGGCATCTGCTTGAGCACGGTCTGCGAGATCGAGGTGATCTGCGCCTGCGCCGCCGCGACGTCGGTTCCGGGCTGGAAGAAGATCTTGACGATGCCGCGGCCATACAGCGACTGGCTCTCGATATGCTCGATATTCTCGACCGTCGCGGTCAGGGCGCGTTCGTAGTAATAGATCACGCGTCCCGACATGTCCTGCGGCGACAGGCCGGTATAGGTCCAGACGACGGCCACGACCGGGATGCGTATGTTGGGGAATATGTCGGTCGGCGTCCGCAGCACCGCCATCACCCCGAACAGCACGATCAGGATGCTCATCACCACGAATGTCAGCGGCCGACGCAGGGCGACCAGGACGATGGCGTTCATGGCGCAGGCTGCATTCGAGGTTTGCCCTCCTCCCGGAGCGCCCGAACTAGACGCGTCCACAAGGGGTGCCAAGGAAAATCGGGTTCAAGAAGCCCGGTCGCGGCGCGCGACGAGCCCGTCGGCGACATCCCGGGTGAACTCGCCGTCATCCTTTATCAGCAGCATCCGGCCGCGGCTAGCCGGACCCGGAGGCAATCCCGCGGCTCGATCGCGAACGGGGTCATGACGTGTGGATGCAGTCAATGCGAAACGGCGGAAGTAAATTCGGTTTAAGCTTTGCCCAGGCGATTACCCGCTATGGTTCGTGGACCTGTCATTCCTGGCGATCCATCACGACCAAGCTGCCCTCCACGGAGACATCCTGCATGAACCGCCTCTCGATATTCCGCGCCGCCATCCTGGCCGTCCTTGCCGCACCCATGCTGGATGCGCCGGCCTTCGCCCAAGCCGGCACACCGGCCGCCCCGCTGGGCGCAGGCCCGGCCCCCGCTGCCGAGCCGGCCCCCGCTTCCGAACCGGCCCTGCCGAAGGCGGTCTCGGCCAGGGTCGAGCAGCACATCAGGCAGCTGCACCGGGAGTTGGGCATCACGCCGGCACAGCAGCCGCAATGGGATCAGTTCGCCCAGGTCATGCGCAACAACGCGGCCGAGATAAACCAGGCCTTCACCGACCGGGCGGGCAAGGTGAGCGCCATGAACGCCACCGACAACATGCAGTCGTACGCCCAACTCGCTCAGGTGCATGCGACCAACATGCAGAAGCTGGCCACCGCCTTCCAGTCGCTCTACGGCAGCTTTCCCGACCAGCAGAAACTGGTCGCGGACGGCGTCTTCCGGAAAAGCAATGCCTTGCCGATGCGGCACGGGAAATAGGCCAGGGGCTTTGCCCCCCGGGATCCCACCAGGGGCAGAACGCCGCCTTCCTTTCCCTGTCACAAGGCAAACCGTGTTCGGCCATCCCCGTGGGCTTGCCTATCTCGTCTTCGCCGAAGCCTGGGAGCGCTTCTCCTATTACGGCATGCAGTCGCTGCTTGTGCTCTACATGGGCCAGCAGCTCCTGCTGCCCGGTCATGTCGGGCATGTTGCCGGCTTTGCCGCCTTCCGATCCGCCATAGCGGCCGTCTATGGTCCCCTGTCCACCGCGGCGCTGGCGTCCGTCATCTTCGGGCTCTATGCCGGCGGCGTCTATCTGACGCCGATCGCAGGCGGCCTGCTCGCCGACCGCCTGCTCGGCCGCACCCGGACGGTGACCCTGGGCGCGCTGCTGATGGCGGCCGGTCATTTCCTGATGGCGTTCGA
>CAXTCT010000006.1:0-21346 GCA_964242565.1 uncultured Acetobacteraceae bacterium
AAGACGCCTGCGGCGCGCAGCGAGGCCGCGGTGACAATGCGCCGGTCGCCCAGCGCAGCAACCCGCAGAAAAGCCGCCGAAACGATGCGCGAGGCCTCGCCGGTAGCTCGTCGCAAAAGCTATCGTGGTCCAGCCGAAACCGGAGCCGAGAGCGTCGACAGCAGTGTGAACAGCCAAGACGGCGAAAACAACCAGCATGAAGGATCCGAAGGCTCGGAGTAGGAATTGTCGGGGCCGGTCGGACCTGTTCTAGGCATTCCGTTCGGTCCCGACCCCGATTTGCGCCGTAATCCTACCGCAGTTTCTCAATGGACAGGTCGTTCGCGATCGGTGCGGCGACGGGCCTGATCATCATCCGGGGACGGTCCGCACGAACAGCGCCGTCAGGCGCGGGCACTCAATGCAAAGGCTCCATCGGCACGTCCCACGTATGCGCCGAACGCGCCGTAAAGCTTGGTGGGCGCCGCCTGTCTCGCGGCCTGAGCCAGCAGAGACATCACGTGTTGCTGGGCAGCCATGGCCCGCTCCAGCAATTTTTTATTCTCCGTTGCCGCGTCTTGCAGCCGCCGTGCCAGCGGACGCATGACCCCATCCGCTTCAACAACCGGGTCCGCTTTCCTGGCAGCCGACTGGAATGTCTCGAGGGCTCGACGCTTGGTTTCCAACAACGCCGTCACGGTCGGCAGATCAAGCCTTCGCAGGGCAGCATTCTCGTGTTCCAGCACATCGGCAAGTTCCGCCGCTGCGGCATGGACCGCCTTCATCATCGCTTCTCCTGCATTTTCAGCATCTGCGCATACACCGGTTCGGCTAGCCCCAGTCCACCATGCTGCTCGACCGCTTTCGCCATTTCGGTGACCAGCATGGGCTTGAAATTCTGCTCGCCGGCGCCGCCGCCGAAAAAGCCCTGCGATGTATCGACCGTCGAGAACATCGGCTCGAGCAACTGATTGATCGCCATGGTTTCGAAATCCTGGGCCGCTTTCCAGACGCGGGCATCGACGGCCGGGGCAACGCCCTCCGGCGCGGCGGCTACAACAGGTGGTACTGTACTGATCGTTGTCATCGCACCACCAGATTTGCCTGTAATGCACCTGCTGCCTTGATGGTCTGCAGGATGCTGATCATGTCGCGCGGTCCCACACCAAGCGCATTGAGGCCGCCTACCAGGTCACGCAGGCTTGGCCCTTCCTTGAGAAGGCCCAACCGTTTCCCAGCTCCGCTATCCACCTGTATTGCCGTTCGCGGCACAATCGCGGTCTGCCCGCCCGATAATGGTCCGGGCTGCGAAACCTGAGGCGTTTCAGCAACCTGTATGGTGAGGTTCCCTTGGGCGATCGCCACGGTGCTGATGCGGACATTGTCCCCCATCACGATCGTCCCACTTGCCTCATCCACAACCACGACCGCGGGAGAGTCCGGTTCGACCAGCAGATCCTCGACCCGCGATAGCGTCTCGACGACATCGCGGCCGGCCAGAGAAAGTGCCACTGTCCTGGGATCGGTCGCCCGTGCAACCAGGCCGCCAAGCGCATCATTGATGGCGGACGAAATCCGCTCCGCCGTCGTCAGGTCTGGATTGCGCAGGGAGAGGCGCGTCTCGGTTTTAGCGCCCAGGTCAACCGGCAGCTCGCGCTCGATCGTCGCGCCGTTGGCGATACGCGCGCTGGTCGGGATGTTGCGCGTGATGGATGCCGCGGCGCCTTGTGCGGAGAAAGCGCTCGTTACCAGCTGTCCCTGCGCGACGGCGTAGACCTCCCCGTCAGCGCCCATGAGGGGCGTCACCAGCAATGTTCCTCCAGAGAGGTCAGTCGCATCGCCCGCGGCCGAGATCGTGATGTCTATCCGGCTGCCACCATGAGCAAAGGCCGGCAATTCGGCGGTGACCATGACCGCGGCAATGTCCTTGGTCTGTAGCTTCGCCTCCTGATCGCGTATATTGACCCCCAGCCGTTCAAGCATGCTGATCAGCGACTCCCTCGTGAATACCGAGTTGTTCAGCTTGTCTCCGGTGCCGTTCAACCCCACCACCAGGCCGTAACCAATCAACGGGTTGCTCCTGATCCCCTCAACATCCGCGATGTCCTTGATGCGGACCTGCTCTGCCCGCGCGGGCAGGGCGACCAGCAGCATCAGCAGGGCAATCGCGAGGCGAAAAGGGTGCATGGCATCCTGTTGCAGTTGGTCGAGCGGTTCAGACTCCATTCTAGGCGCCGAAGTACGAATAAACTGTCAACGACAGGACCGCATCCGTAATGATATAGGAGCATGGCGAGCCCGTGGACAGCCCGCCTATAAAGGATGCTTATGACAGCCATCGCGCCAGGCGCCATTCTTCCAATAGCGGAAAAAGTGGTTCCCGGCCGTCGCCCGGCCGTCGCCCAATCAGGGTTTGCCGTCCCGACGGCTTCTTCGGCTTCTAGTCCGGGCGCGTTCCCATTGGCCGCCGGTACCTCCACGGTATTCGCTCCCGGCGCCATGCTCGCCCTGCAGGAACAAACAGGGTTGGCTGGCGACGGCGAGGCGGCTCTGGCTGATCGTGAGGCACGGAAGCACGCCCAGGATGTTCTGGAAGCCCTTGCCAGCCTGCAGAAGGACCTTCTCGCCGGCGGAAATGCCACCCAGAGCCTGTCCCGCCTGGCGGCCCTCGCCCAGATGATGCCGACCCTGCATGACCCGGTTCTCGCACGTGTCGTGGGCTCGATCCGCTTGCGGGCGCAGTTGGAAATCCTGCGTTTGACGCCCCGGCTTACCGAGCGAAATCGCCTTTTTGAGCAAACCGATTGATCGGCCAGAGCGCGCCAACGACAGGACCTGGATGAACCATCATAACCTCTTGGCGTCAGGGATTGCTCTGGCTATAAGCCGCCGAACTCTCAAGGGCGGCCATTGGCGCCGGACCGCCCGGGATTGGTTAGGTGAATTCGCCCGCGGGGACTTCCCCTGCGGCAGCATGTCCTAGGATCGGCGACGATGATCACCTTGGCTCCAGACTACCGCCCGTTTGACGACGAAGAGTTCATGAATCCTGTCCAGGTCGAGTATTTTCGTCTCAAGTTATTGAGATGGCGGGCGGATTTGCTCAAGGAAGCCGACGGAACCCTGGCCAGCCTTTCGGAGGGCGGCATTCGCGAGGCCGATATCACGGACCGGGCAACCGTTGAGACGGATCGTGCCTTGGAGTTACGCACCCGCGACCGTGCGCGCAAGCTGATCGCGAAGATCAACCTTGCGCTGCTGCGAATTGAAAACGGCAGCTACGGGTTCTGCGAGGAAACGGGAGAGCCGATCGGTCTCAGAAGGCTTGAGGCCAGGCCGATTGCCACCTTGTCGATCGAGGCCCAGGAACGGCACGAGCGGATGGAGAAAATCCATCGTGACGACTGACGTCAGCCACGCTCAGAACGGCAGTACGATATCCATCAATTGCTGCCCATAACGCGGAGTCTGGAGGTCGGTCAGCTGACCATTTCCGCCATACGAGATCCGTGCCTCGGCCATTCGGTCATGCGTCACGGTATTGTCGCCGGCGATGTCTTGTGGCCGAACGATGCCACTGACCTGCAAGACACGCAATTCGCTGTTCACCCGCACTTCCTGTCGCGCCGCTACCACGAGATTTCCGTTCGGCATCACTTGCGTGATGATCCCGGCAAGTCGCAAGGTCATCGTCTCCGTACGCTTGATCGTCCCGGTAGCGACGTTACTGTTATTACTGTTGGTTGAGAGGGAATTGGCGCCGGTCACAGCGGCCACCAGCTTGCCCTTGAGTCCGAACAGGTTCGGGATTCCCATTGCCTCGGTTCCCGCACGAGTGGCGGTCGAATTATTTTCGAAATCGGCGTTGTCGGTGATGTCGACCAGAACCGTCAGCAGATCTCCAACCTGTGCGGCACGCTGGTCTCGAAAGAAGGCGCGGCTGCCTGGCCGCCACAGGCTGGCAACTTCAGTGGGCGGCGGCTGTAAAGGCGGCATCGGCATTGTCAGCGGATGGTAGTTCCTGGCAGCGGTAGGGTCTGCGATTGGGGTCATGGTCGGTGGCCGGCCAATATCGGACAACCGACCGAGGGCGCCGCATGCGGACAGCAGCAGCGGCATGAGCAACAGGACCGGCCAGCTCGTCTTCGCCGTCATTGAAGCGGTCCATGTTGGCTTGAGGACTGTTTAAGTGTGGAGAGGCTGTAGGCTGTCGGCAGGCCGGACTGCTGCGAGGCCAGCATGACAGGCGTACTCGTCGGATCTACCTGTACTGACGCCGTGCCGGTCACCCGTGCCAGCAGAACGGCCCGGGACATGGGATTGAGGACATGAATGCGATCGTTGAGCGCCCCGTCCTCGATAGCCTCGCCCTTTGCGGTCAGCACAAGACCGGTATCCTCCAGCCGCAGGATGACCGACATGCCGCGTGAAACCAGGTTAGGGCGACTCAGCTCGTCGAGTGAAACCGTATCGCCTTGTGCCATCCGATGCCGCACCGCCAGTCCGACCGCATCGTTGGCAGTCAGAAGCGTCCGGTAACCGGTGATGCCCTTGCGAAGACGCTTGACCTGCAGGTCGCCTGCCGAAACCACAGTCCCGGCGCTCATCCCATGCACCAGCACCGGCACCTCGATCATCTCCTGCACCATTCCGTCGATATGCAGGCGCATCGGGGCCGCGTCAGGTGCATCAAACAGCAATTCTGCCGTGAAACGACCGCTGCTGCGATCATAGGCCAGCGATTCGACCTCTGGCTGACTGGTAATTTCTGCCGGAACAGATAACGTGGCATAGGCGCCTAGACTGATATCGCTGTCCTCAGGGGCTCCCGCCGCCTCAAGGGACGAACGGATCAGCGGCATCAAATCCCTGCGGGTTATCGAACGGGCCTGGCGCTCTATGACCACTTGTACAGGAATTATTCCTGGCTGCCAGTCGACGCCGAACTGCGCGGCGATGGCTGCAAGCTGAAGCTGCTCGATAGTAATGCGCCTGCCCGGAGCCGGCGCCGGCCCGATGTCACAATCCTGGCCTGCTTCCAGACCTGAGAACAGGTCCGATAGCTTGACCAGGTCGGACCTGATGTTGACCAGCGGGCGCGGCTTGGCTGCCAAAGCGCCAACAGGCATCGCGACGCCAACAATCAATGCCGCCGTGACGCAAATGACCAGTCTCCAGGCACAGATCATTTCAGGTTGGTCAATGTCTGCATAAGGTCATCGGAAGCGGTGATAACCTTGCTGTTCATCTCGTAGGCGCGCTGTGCGGTGATCAGGTTGGTCACCTCGCTCACGACATTGACGTTGGAGCTCTCCACGAAGCCCTGCATGACGCTGCCGAAACCCGAAGCACTCGGTACGCCGGTTGTGGGATTGCCCGAAGCGGTTGTCTGGAGAAAGAGGTTGCTGCCTTGTGCATCCAGACCCGCCTCGTTCGGAAAGACCGCCAGTTGGATCTGTCCAACCGTTTGTGTCGCGGTCTGCCCGGCAATCGCCACCTGCACCTGACCCGAAGCATTGATGGTGATGCTCTGGGCATTGCTCGGCACGGTGATGCCAGGCGCCACAGCATAGCCGTCCGCAGTCACGATGGTGCCATCGGCTGCCATGGCCAGGGTTCCGTCTCGCGTGTAGGCCGTGTCACCCGAAGGCAGAGTTACCTGAAAATAGCCGTTTCCCTGGATTGCCAGATCCAGGCTGTTACTCGTCTGCTGAAGGTTGCCTTGCTCGCTGATCCGATAGATCGCCGCTGTCTTCACACCGAGACCAACCTGCGCGCCCGAAGGCACGACGGTTCCGCTGTCAGAGCTATTGGAGCCGACCCGCCGAAGATTTTGGTAGATCAGATCCTGAAATTCAGCGCGCCGGCGCTTGAAGCCAGTCGTGGTCATGTTAGCGATGTTGTTCGAAATGACTTCCACGTTGGTCTGCTGTGCCTGCATTCCGGTGCCGGCGATATCAAGCGAACGCATGCTATTCTCCTGCTTGTCTGAACGGTCTCAGCCGGGTTCAGCTTTGTAGCTGAGTGATTTTGTCAATGGTGTTTTGCTGGCGTTCCGCTTCGCTTTCGACAAACTGCGAGACAAACTGGAAACTACGCTCGGTCTGCATCATCTGGGTCAGCTCGGTGATTGGCTGGACATTGCTCTCCTCGACCGCACCCTGGACGATTTTCGGTTGGGCTGCGGGTTGCGGGGAGACGTCGGCACGGAAGAGCTTGCTTCCCTCTGGAACCAACTGATTGACGTCACTGACATCAACCACGCCCACCTGGGCTATCCGTCCCGCCTCGCCGCTGATCGTTCCATCGGCTGCAATCTGAATCCGGCTATCGCCCGCGGGAAGCTGTATAGGGTTACCCGCGGTATCGAGCAGCGCATTGCCCGAGGCATCGGCAATCGTTCCATCCGGCTGCAACCCGAAGCGCCCGGACCGTGTCAGGCGTGTGCCACCTGCAGTCTGGACCGAGAAAAAGCCGCTGCTTCCCAGCGCCAGGTCGAGAGGGTTGCCGGTCTGGGTGAGCGACCCGGCGGAATGATCGCGATAGGTCGCACGATCCTGGGTAAAGGACAGCACTTCCCCGCCCGGCGCCGTGTGGGTGTCCTTCTGTTTTACCAGGAAGTCACTGAACAGGACGTGTTCGGTTTTATAGCCAACCGTATTGGCGTTGGCGATGTTCCCCGCGATGACGTCCATCGTACGCTGCTGCGCATCGAGTTTGGACAGCGCGATATAGGTCGGGTTTTCCATCTCGCCTCCGTTCGATCGGGGCATAATGCAACGGAAAAGCTACCAAATGGTTAGCAACATGATCGCCCAGGGCGAGACGCACGGGGTCTGGCCGGTCATCAGTCCTTAACCTCTTTGTGGCAAGTTGCTCACGTCTGTCAAAATGACGGATGCCGCATGGCGGGCGTGAGGAAAGCTTCAATGAGTAGCAGCGCGGTAGCGACAGCGGACGAAGAAGCGGTCGAGCCAGCCGGAAAGCCGTCCAGCAAGCGCAAGCTGATTCTGATCGCCTCGGCGGTCATATTTCTCGTGGTCGCCGCAGCGGGCGCGTGGTTTTCGGGGCTTCTGCATCACCATGGCACGAGCGCCGCCCGGCTCCAACTCGCCTCCATAGCCGAAAAACCCAGCCTGCTAGATGTGCCCGACATAGTAACGAATCTGGATAACGGATCGCGCCGGGCGGTTTTCATTAAGCTGAAGGCCAAGATCGAGGTGGCTCATTTAAGCGACCAGGCCACGGTCAACGCTGAGATGCCTCAAATACTGGATGCCTTTCAGACCTATTTACGAAGCCTACGTCCAGAAGAACTACATGGCGGCGAGGGTATTTATCGCTTGCGTGAGGCGATGATCAATCGGATCGACGTGCTATCGGCCCCGGTTCAGGTCATGGACATACTTTTTGTTGAAATGCTCATTCAATGAGCGATTCCGACGAAGACATGGCCGCCGCCTGGGGAGCGGATCTGGATGCCGATGACGTCGCTGATGTTGTGGCTCCATCCCCGGAGCCCGCCGAGTTGGCGCGCATCCTCAATCAGGCGGAGATCGACTCACTTCTCGGCTTCGATGACGTTGGAAGTGAAGACGGATCGGCGAGCGGGATCGAGAGAATCATCAGCTCGGGCTTGGTGTCCTACGAACGCCTGCCAATGCTGGAGATTGTTTTCGATCGGCTGGTGCGGATCATGTCCACCAGTCTGCGAAACTTCACCAGCGACAATGTTGAAGTATCTATCGACAACGTCGTCTCGTTGCGCTTCGGAGACTACCTGAATTCTGTTCCTCTTCCGGCGATGTTTGCAGTATTCAAGGCTGAAGAATGGGAAAACTACGGCTTAATGGTCATTGATTCGGCAATGATCTACTCGATTGTCGACGTTCTTTTAGGCGGCCGGCGAGGTACGGCCGCAATGCGGATCGAGGGCAGACCCTATACCACTATAGAACGTATGCTGGTCGAGCGCCTCATCCGCGTCGTCCTGACGGATCTTTCCGCAAGCTTCGATCCGCTTTGTTCGATCAGCTTCCGCTTTGAGCGCCTCGAGGTAAACTCGCGGTTCGCGGCCATCTCAAGATTATCAAATGCGGCTGTTCTTGCGAAGCTACATATAGATATGGAAGATCGTGGGGGCCGCATGGAGCTCCTGCTCCCTTATGCCACCCTGGAGCCCGTTCGGGAGTTGTTGTTGCAACAATTCATGGGTGAGAAATTCGGTAGAGACTCCATCTGGGAGACGCATCTCGCGGAGGAATTGTGGAGTACAGACGTCGATTTAGACGTCGTCCTTGATGAACAATCCATGCGGCTGTCCGACATCATCGCACTCAAGCCAGGTGACCAGTTTACGTTGAGGCAGGGCCCGGACGCTCCGGTTCAGTTGAGGTGTGGCCAAGTCACTCTTTTCGAAGGGCGCGTCGGACGCCGCAAGAATCAGATCGCAGTACGCATTGATCAGGTAATCGGGCGAGCTCAAACCGCACCTGACACCGTTTCCCTGCGTCGATCCTGAACGGGAAGTAGGCATGAACAACATGCAGTGGATCCTCGAAATTCTCTTGACCGGCCTATTGAGCGCCACACTTTTCCACGCCTTGCGCTTGGAGAAGGCGCTCGGCGTGTTGCGTCGTGATCGCGCCGCCTTGGAGGAACTGGTCGTCGGCTTCAACGACAGCACGCGGCAGGCTGAAGGCGGGATCGACCGGCTGCGGGCTGTCGCAGACGGCGCCGGCCGACAGATTGCCCGGCACGTAGATCAGGCAAAGGTTTTGAAGAACGACCTGGTATTCCTTAACGAACGAGGTGAGAAACTGGCCGACCAGCTGGACAAGCTGGTCCGGCAGGTACGCCCGGGCAACGAACCGGTGGCTCCGGTTCAACAAGCAGCCACGCGTGCTGCCCCGTCTCTCCAGGGAACGGCCCAGGACATCAATCCTTCCGACAATGATGGCCGGGTGAGAAGTCAGGCGGAGAAGGAATTACTGCGCGCGCTACGGATGACACGGTGACGATGATGACACTGCGCCTGTCTCCCCCCCGGCTTCTGCCGATGACGATCGTAATCATGTTGCTCCTGCTCTCCGCGAAAGCGGTGACTTTCGCAAAAGACGCAGGAGCCGCTCTGGGCATTACATCGGCGTCGCCGTCAGTCTCGCCTGCGCCGGCTGCGGACGTCTCGGGCGTGGTGCCGGTTCCTGATATGGTGGTCAAGCAGGCACCGGCTGCAGACGTAACCAAACCCGAACGGGCGTTACTGCAGGATCTACGGAAGCGCAGGGAGCAGCTCGATACACGGGAGCATGCTCTAGAAGAGCGCAGCAGTGTTATGGAAGCAACCGAGGAACAGCTACAGGCCCGGATCGACCATCTGAATGAGCTGCAGAAAAACCTTGAACAGCTCGATACTGCCCGGAAACAGCGGCAAAATTCAAGTTGGAGCGGATTGGTTAAGGTTTATGAGAGTATGAAGCCCCGTGACGCGGCGGCTATTTTCGATGTCCTTGATATGCATGTCCTACTGGAGGTTGTGGACAGGATGAACGAGCGCAAGGCGGCCGCGGTCCTGGCTGCGATGCAGCCCGAACGGGCTCGACTGGCTACGCAGATGCTTGCCCAGATGCGCCTCCGCCGGGACATGCTGGTTTCGCCTAGCCCCGCCGCAGACAATGATCAAAGTTTCAAAACCGCAGAATAGAGGCTGGAATTATGACAATCGACAAGTCAATGAATGTGCTCATCGTCGACGACTATAAGACGATGCTGAGGATTATACGGAACCTGCTTAAGCAGATCGACTTCAACAACGTCGAGGAAGCAACCGACGGTGGCGAGGCTCTGGCGAAGCTGAGAACCGGTCATTACGGGCTTGTCATTAGTGACTGGAACATGCAGCCAATGACCGGGCTGGAGCTTCTAACGGAAGTGCGGCAGGACCCGAGGCTCAAGACCCTTCCCTTCATAATGATTACGGCCGAAAGCAAAATCGAGAATGTTGTTGCGGCGAAGCAGGCTGGGGTTTCTAATTATATCGTCAAGCCCTTCAACGCGGAAACTTTGAAAGGCAAGATCGAGAAGGTACTTTGCCATGCATGACGCAAAGATCCTTTCCCGGCGGGTGACTGAGCTACAGGCTCAGTATCCCAAAGGAGAACCTGATTTGGTGGCTGACGTTGTACTGGCCGTGCTGGCCAGCATGGCCGGGGATATAAGCCTGCGCGAGACGGCGCTCCTGTATGAGGTCGGTGCGCTGGGTGAGGCCGTAGCCACGGCGCGTCAAGAGATTGCTGCCTTGAAGGTTGATGACATCAACGGAAGTTATATTCCCTGTGCAACGGATGAACTGGACGCGATAGTTGCACACACCGCAGCGGCAACGGAGACGATCCTCGAGGCATGCGAGACGCTGGATGCCATGGGAGCCGCTCTGCAGGGCGAGACTGCTCAACGTCTTCAGGAGGCGACCACAAAAATATACGAGTCGTGCAGCTTCCAGGATATAACCGGCCAGCGGATCACCAAGGTGGTGTCCACGCTCAAGACCATCGAGCTTACGGTTGCCAGAATCGTGGCGACATTCGGTACGGCGTCGATTGAACCACAAGAGGCTGCCGCCGATGTTGCTGAACCCGAAAAGCTGCTGAATGGACCGCAATTGCCGGCGAGCGCGATGGATCAGTCTGACATTGACAAGCTGCTTGCCAGTTTCGACTAGGTCAGCATAAAGGCGGCGTCATGCGAGCGGTTCATATTTTGTGTTTGCTGCTTGCGTGTCTGATCATAGAACCCCCGGCCGCTCATTCACAGCAAAAGATCGTCTACCTGGGTAACCAAGGTCGGATTGACGGGCTGCGAATCACCTCGCCGCAGGTTCGGAAACCTCTTATTGCAAAGGGCCGCAGTCGCGTAAGAGCTGGTTCGACACGGTCGTCTTCGAGGATCTCTGCGGCACCGCAAAAGCTGGCCGTCGTTGCGGGTGTGGACAATACCCGAAAGGACAATGGGCTGCCTGGCCTGCCCGGCCTGCCGAGTGGCCTGATAGCGATTGTCGAAGGGTCCCCACCTGAGGGCGCCTTGGCCTCATTTTCCGCAAGGCCGCCCGTTCCAGCGAATGCTCTCGTTGCTGCGAAGCCGCCGGCCTCTCCCGTAGCCTCTGGTCCATCATCAGTATCCGGACCCGTCGCACTGATAGCAGGCACTGCGGATACTACGGATCCGACGGCGCACGGGCTGTTTCTTCCGTTCGAGGCTGGCGTCGGTGCTGCCGCATTTTCACGCGGTAAAGATACGTTGGTCGTGTTCGACGCCGCGCGTCCATTGGACCTGTCGATGGTTCAAAACGATCCGGTGGGTGCATACTCCACCATTGAATTATTGCCTGAAGCGACGGTCCTACGGCTTTCGGGGCCGCACGCCAAGAATCTCGTGCTGAGCCGGCTACCGGCCGGCTGGCTAATCCAGTCCCATGAGTCCAAGCCCAATCGGTCGATCGAGGCTACCATGGACGGTGCCGTCCTCAGGCTGCCCGTTGACGAGCCAGGACGGACGGTTGTTGTTCCGGATCCGCAAACGGGTGGGAATCTGCTGGTTGGCACGGTCCTGAGCGGCGGGGCCGCGGTGCATGTACGGCGGCGCGGGATCGCCGAGGTCATCGAGCAGACGATTCTGGGTGTCGTCATCGACCCCCTGTCCGACCGGCTGGAGCTTCACTCGGCCAGAAAAGCTTTCCTTTTATCGGGCTTCGGCAACGAGGCGCTGGATGTTGTATCCGTGATGCCCGGTGTCATGAGCGGAGGCGGAGCGGCAATACCCCGGGTCATGTCGTTGGGGGCGGGCTCATCAGAAGCGCTGCAACGTCGCTTCAAGGACGCAATGGCAGCTGCAGCAAAGGCTCCGCCGGGATCGCGTTTTTTGCCGCGTCTTCTTGCCGCTCAGGATGCTCTTGCTTTGGGTGACGCTGCTCAGGCGGCTGCCATTGTCCATGTTGCTCTGGCAGACGACGCCAGGGAAGCCGCGGCGCCTCTCCCCCAACTGGTCGTTGCCGCGTCAAACCTTCTTGATCGTCATTCGGATGCGACCGCCCTGCTCGATGACACCCACATGACCGGAAACGGGGAGATCGGGTTGTGGCGTGCGGTAAAACTTGCCGAGCGGAACCCGGCTTCATCGGAAGCCGCACGCTTGTTCGCGGTCAATATGCCCTTGCTGCAGTCATATCCCGATCCGTTGCGCAAAAGTCTGCTCCCGATCGCGGCCGTATCGCTGGCACGTTCAGGTTCGGATGCGCAGGCAGCCATGATAGATCATCTTCCCGCCGACAAGGCTTTAAATTTCGCAAGAGCGGTTTTAGCCGAACGACGTGGCCAGACCTCGACGGCCTTGGCAAGACTGGATCAACTGGCTTTCGATCAGGACCTTCGGGTGGGGGATGAGGCTGTAGAGGAGGCGGTCGAAATACGTCGCAGACTGCCATCTGCGGACCCCGCGAAATTGGCGGACGTTCTTGAAACTCATCTGCTTGATGCCAGGATTGGAGGGCATGAGATCTCGAGCCGTTTTAATCTGGCTGACCTGCTGATACAGAGTAAGCAGTACCACAAGGCACTTCAGTTACTCAGAGAAACAGCCAGTTCCTATCCTGCGGAGGCAGCAGAGGTCCGCCGGCGGGTTGGCGATCTACTTAGGCATCTCGCAGGGGCCCCGTTGCCTGCTCACGATGAGGAAGCGCTCGACCAGGCTGCCATGATCGAGGCCAATGCCGATATGTTGCCGGATGGTGCGGACGGCGGTCGTGTTTCACTTTTCCTCGCAACACGGTTGATGGAATTGGACCTGCCCGAGCGGGCTTTGCCTATCGTGCGGGACATGATGCATGCGGCTGCGCCTGGAACTGAAAAGGCGGAGCTTGGGCTACGATTGGCGGCTCTGGATTTCCAGGAGAACGACCTTGATGGCGTCCAGACGGCGCTCCACGAGTCAGATCCGGGCAATCTTCCAGCAGACCGTGTCGCGCCACGCCTCATTATCACAGCGCGAGCACTCGCCGGTGGAGGGCAGCTTGAGCAAGCGCTGGCTATGATCGCGCCGTTGAAGACAACCGAGGCGCTTGATCTGAAAGCGACCCTTTTGTCGCGCCGTGGCGACTGGGCCGGAACAACCGATGTTCTCCTGTCGCTGGCGGGAGAAGGCCAGCCGCCAGCCGGTAAATTCGATGATGCGGGTCAGGACATGTTGCTCAGGCTGGCGTCCGCCGCCTCGCATACAAAGGACAGAGCCCGGATCGTTCACGTCCGGGGCTTTGGGATTGGACGGTTTTCTGACCCTGGCAAAGAAGCGTTGTTCCGTCTTCTCACCTCGGATCCCACCTCGGATGATGCGGAAACGACGAAAATTCCATCGGAAGCAGCGAGTTTTCATCATGCTTCCGACATTCTCAACTCGATTTCGAGGTAAAAAGGCCTGTAGCGCTGCGGAAACGCCCGTCGGGCAGTAGAAGATCAAGAAAGTGCTTGCATTGCCGGTCACTAGGACCTAATCCACCCCCCCTTGGCCCTAGGGGGCGATCCCGCCCAACAGGCCGTCTACTGGTTCAGGGGTACGTGATGAACGCACTTGCTCAACTGGGGATGGTCTCGGATATTCCGAGCGATAACCAGATTTTACTCTCGTCGTCCTTCGAAGATGCAGAGTGCAAAGATTATTTCGTTGAAAAAGACGGAATGAAGTTTGCAGGCATGCATCTTCTCGTCGACCTGTGGGAGGCAGATAACCTGGGCGATCCGGCCATCATAGATCGCACTCTTTGCAATGCCGCTTTGGCAGCGGGCGCCACGATCCTGCACAGCCACTTCCATCATTTCTCACCAAATGGCGGAGTGTCTGGAGTTGTGGTGCTTGCCGAGAGCCATATCTCGATCCACACCTGGCCGGAGCGGGGTTTCGCGGCGGTCGACATCTTCATGTGCGGCGCTTGCGACCCGCATCTGGCGATCCCTCTGTTGCAGCAGACTTTCAATGCTGCGCGTGTCGAGATCAGTGAGCAACGCCGCGGTCGGGTCTTCTGACATAAACGGAAAAGCTGCCTATGCCGAACTCGGTCTGGATCAACGAAACGCTCTATGACGGATGGGGCCAGCACTTTCGCGTGGAGCGCGAACTCGTTCGTGTTCGGAGCGAATTCCAGGATATCGTTATTTTCGAGAGCGAGACGCACGGCCGCGTGCTGATGCTTGATGGTATCGTCCAGATCACCGAAGGCGATGAGTTTGTTTATCAGGAGATGATGGTGCATGTGCCGCTGCTTGCTCATGGAGCGGCTAAAGCGGTTCTCATCATTGGAGCCGGCGATGGTGGAGTGCTACGTCGGGTTCTGCAACACAGGACCGTCAGCCGGGCGGTCATGGTCGAAATCGACGGTGACGTCATTCGCCTCTCAAAGGAGTTTCTTCCCTCAGTTGCAGGCAACGCCTGGGACGATACGCGCGCGCAAGTAATCGTTGGCGACGGGATCGATTACATCAAACACGCTCCATCAGACGCGTTCGATGTCGTCATCGTGGATAGTACGGACCCGGTGGGTGCGGGCGAAGTGCTGTTCACGGACCTATTCTATGAGCATTGCGCTCGTGTGCTGACATCCGATGGCATCGTTGTCAATCAGTGCGGTGTCCCGTTCATGCAGGCCGATGAGCTACGTGAGACAAGCCTGCGGCGCGCGAAATTCTTTACGCATGTTTCTGCCTATGTTGCTGCTGTGCCCACCTACGTAGGAGGCTTTATGACCTTGGGCATCGCCGCAAAGGGACAGGGGCTCATGACAGCAGACGCTGCGATGATCCGTTCAAGGGCTGCGGCGGCGGGAATCCTGGATACGACCCGGTACTGGACGCCTGAAATCCATGTTGGCGCCTTCAACCTGCCACCATATATCGGATGTCTGGTTGCGCGCCATCCTCGGCAGCAATAGCGACAAGGCAAGCCTTGGTGATGTCGCAGGAACCGGTGCAACTGGTTGAAGCGAGGTTCGCCAGCCCGGTTCCTTCCTTGAGGTGGCTGATCACGAGCTGGCTCGGTGCCTTGCCATCCAGCATACGCTTTCGGCGGGTGTTGTAGGCGGCGTTGGAGCCGCGCGGGATCGTTCCATTGCATGCTGCAAGGACCGGTAGGCATAACCGTCAATTGCTCATCCAGCTGATCCCCGACAACGCTGCGCCACTGCGTGGCCAGGAACTTTCACCTGACTTCGCCTGACGCAACAGATCGGCCTGCTGCCGATAATCCAGCGCCCGTTCCCTGCGCTGCGCGCTGCTTCTAGGATGTCGGGCGGCATGCCGGCGCCGTCGCTGGCGACATGCATGACACAAGAAAGGGCTGCCATCCGTCGTCACCGCGGCTCTTGCCGATCGAGCCCGCAAATGCTCGTAGGCATGGACGACGGCGTTGGCTATATTGGCGGTGAGGCTCGATTGGGCCACCGGCGGAACCGGGGGATGCTCTGTGTCATCCATCTCGACGGCCAGCTTCTCCACCGGCCAGCTTCTCCACCGGCCAGCCGGTTACCATTGCGCATGCCGCGGGCCTGACGTCGCGCCGGTTCCACCCGAACCCGGCCGGCCGCGTGCGCTTCCCCACGCAGGCGACGGCACTCATGATTTGCCCCGGTACGGGATGCAGCGGATCGGCGTCCATGGCGAAGCCGCCGACGTCTGCCTTCGGGCCGTCGATGTGGGCGGGGAGCGGCGCGTGGCGGGCTGCCGGTCCCGCACGGTCGGGTCGCTCATCGCCGCAGGTTGCAGGCCGCCATCCGTTCGGGCCGTCGCCGCTTGTCATCCCGCGTCCGCTCGGGTGTCAGGCCGAGCCCGTTCTGCGCGGGATTGCCGCCCCGGCATCCCTGGTGCCGACACTCGGAATTGAACCGAGGACCTACTGATTACGAATCAGTTGCTCTACCCCTGAGCTATGTCGGCGTCCGGGAGCTGCCCTATACAAAAGCCGGGCGGTCGCTGCAACATGTCCTGTATCGATCCCTTCTGATCCCATACGTTGCCTGGGGCGTTGACCGGCAGGCGGCGATGTCGGTTCATGCCTTGTTTGCTCGCAATGTCGGAGTGTCGCATATGCTTCTGCCTCGGGTGGCTTCGCCCCGGCTCCGTGCCCGGATGGCACTGGCTTGAATTCCGCCGTCCGCCAGTTCCGTGGCGTGCTGCGGCCGCATGGGCCGTTGTTGCGGGCCTTGCCGAGGATCTGCGAATGCGGCAGCTGCGGCATGATGCAGCGGCTGCCCGAACTCGAACCAGGGTTCGTCGCCCGCTGCACGCGTTGCAACGCGATGCTCGGCCGCCGCCGCACCAATCCGCCGATCGCGACCCCGCTGGCCTTCTGTCTGAGTTCCATCGTGCTCTATCTGGTCTGCGTCACCCGGCCGCTGATGACGCTAAACATCTATGGCCGCGCCCGGTCGGTCACCCTCTTCACCGGCCCGATCGAGTTGATGCGCGAAGGATGGGTCATCGCCGGCATCCTCGTCGGGATGGTCACCTCCATCATTCCGGGCATCGAGATCCTGCTGATGACCGGCATCCTGCTGGGCGCCCTGCACCACCGGATGCCTCTGCGCGTGCCCTACATGATGCGCTGGTATGACAAGCTGCGGCCGTGGTCGATGGTCGAGGTCTATCTGCTCGGTGTGCTGGTGGCCTATACCAAGATGATCGATCTGGCCGCCGTCTCGGTGAACGCCGCCGCCTACGCGCTGTTCGGCCTCATGCTGACCATGAGCGCCACCGACACCACCCTGGATGATGACGTGATCTGGTCCAAGCGCCGCGTGCGCCTGGTCCACCGCAACCTCCGCCTGCGCGACGACAACGAGAGTTCGGGGGAGGGTTCGAGCGAGGGTTCGGGCGGCGCGCAGCCATTGCCGCCGCTGAACCACATGGTGTCCTGTCGCGCCTGCGGCCTCGTCTGCTACTCGGAGGCGGCCCTGCAGCCGGAACATTGCGTCGGCTGCTGCCCTCGTTGTGGCGGGCATCTGCATCGGCGCAAGCCGGAAGCGCTGCGCCGCACCATGATCTTCGTGTTCTGCGCGATCATCCTCTACATCCCGGCAAACCTGTTTCCGGTGATGACCATCATCAAGCTGCATCGTGGCGGCGGCCACACCATCCTCGAAGGAGTGCGTGAACTGTACGAGGCCCACATGCTGCCGCTCGCGCTGCTGGTCTTCTTCGCGAGCATCACGGTGCCGGTGCTCAAGATACTCAGCCTGACGCTGATGTGCGTCCTCTCGTGGCGGCGCTCGCGCAACCGGCTGATCGACCGCAGCCGGCTGTACCAGATCGTCGATTTCATTGGGCGCTGGTCGATGATCGACGTGTTCATGATCTCGATCCTGGTGGCGATGGTGCATTTCGGGCAGCTCGCGGATGTGCATGCCGACGCCGGCATGTTGGCCTTCGCTTCGGTCGTCGTGCTGACGATCTGCGCCGCCAACTGTTTCGACCCGCGGGTGATGTGGGATGCGGCCGGCCTCAATGGTTCGGCGCTGGCCACAGCAGCGGCGCAGGCGGGTGCGGGTTCAGCGGAGCCAGTGGGCGCGTGAGCGATGAACCCGACGATCACCGCCAGGCGCCTGTCGTGCCTGCCCCTCAGCCCCCCGAAGCCCACGCCCGGCCGACCCGCTTCTCCCTGATCTGGCTGATCCCGATCGTGGTCCTGGCGATCGGCGCCTATCTCGCCTGGCAGACGATTTCGCGGCAGGGACCGGAGATCACCATCGAGTTCGACAGCGCCGATGGCCTCACCTCGGGCCAGACCCAGGTCAAGCACAAGGCCGTCGGACTGGGCACGGTGCAGGGCATCGAGCTCAGCCACGATCTGCAGCATGTCGACGTCCGCGTGCAGATGAGCTCGCAATCCGCCCCGTTGCTCAACAGCCACGCCAAATTCTGGGTCGTGCGTCCGCGCCTTTCCGGAACCAGCATCACCGGCCTGGAGACCCTGGTCTCGGGCGCCTTCATCGCCATCGACCCGGGCACTCCGGGCGGCACGCCCGAGACCAGTTTCAAGGGACTGGATTCGCCGCCCGGGGTGCGGTCCGACGAGCCCGGCACCACCTACACGCTGACCACGATGTCGCTCGGATCGATCGCCCAGGGCTCGCCGGTGTTCTTTCGCGATGTCATGGTCGGCGAAGTGCTCGGCTACCACATGCCCCCGGACGGCCGCGGGTCGATACCGGTACAGGTCTTCGTCGCGGCGCCGTATGACCAGTTCCTGCGCCGCGATACCCGCTTCTGGGACGTGTCCGGCGTCAGCATCAACTTCACCGGCGGCAATCTGCATTTCCAGCTGGAGTCGCTGCAGGCCCTGGTCTCGGGCGGCGTGGCCTTCGGGCTGCCCGCCGCCCGGCGCAACATGAAGGCGCCCAAGCCGGACGCGAACGAGGTCTTCGAACTTTATTCGAACAAGGATGCGGCCGACAACGCAGCCTATCGTGAGCGTTTTCACCTGGTCACCTACATGCACAGCTCGGTCCAGGGACTCGATGTCGGCAGCCCGGTGTTCATGCTCGGTCTGCAGGTAGGCAATGTGTCCGCCATCAAGCTGATGCTCGATCGCGCGACCGGTGACGCCAAGGTCCGTGTCGAACTGGAAGTGCAGCCCGAGCGGGTCCTGCCCGAACATGATGTAAGCCTCCCCGCGATCGCGCCGGAAATCCAGGCGATGGTCGACAAGGGCATGCGCGCCGAGGTCGCCACCTCGAGCTACATCACCGGCGCCTCGATGATCTCGCTGACCTATGTGCCGAAGGCGAAGCCCGTTGCGGTGGTGGCGGAAGGCAATGCCCTGGTGATACCGAGCGAGGCCGGCGGACTGACCGGCATCATGGATGGATTATCGACGGTTTCGGACAAGCTGTCCGCCCTGCCGATCGAGCAGATCGGTGATAATCTGAATAATCTGCTGGCCCATGCGGATGCGACCATCGGCGGTCCGGAGCTCAAGCAGTCCCTGGTCGAACTCAACCGCACGCTGGCGAGCATCAACCAGTTGACCAACAACGCGAACCATGGCCTGACGCCGGTGCTGCAACGCCTGCCCGGCATCGCCGACAACCTGCAGCAGGCGGTGCGCAACGCCAACGTGGCCCTCGCGGCCTATGGCGGCAATTCGGACTTCCACACCAACCTGCAGCAGACCCTGGGGCAGCTCAACGACACGATGCGGGCGATCCGCTCGCTGGTCGAATATCTGAACCGCCACCCCGCCTCCCTGATCTTCGGCCGGAGCCGCCCATGAATCCTCTGCGCCCGATCCCGGCCTTCTCCCGACGCCGGCTGCTGGCGGGCCTCGCCGGCGGCGGGTGCGCCGCCCTCACGCCGCTGTCCCTGTCCGGATGCGGCGGATCGGATCCGAACTACTACACGCTGACCCCTTGGCCCGGCACGCCCAGGTCCGGCGGCCCGCTGACGGTGGAAGTGCGCACACCGGGGGTCGCAGCCTATCTCGACCGCGACAACATCGTACGCAGCGACAAGGATTATCGTCTCCATATGGCCGCGGGCGCCGCATGGGCCACCGCGTTGCCGGACATGGTTGGGCGCAACCTTGCGCTGGATCTCGGGCAGCGTCTTCCCGGGAGCAATGTCTATACCCAGACCGGGGCGATCTCGACCCAGGCGCTGGCCCTGGTCGAGCTCGACATCTCGCGATTCCTGGAGGACCAGTCCGGCCGCGCGGAAATCGAGGCGGCGCTGTCGGTCTATCGCCCGGACAGCGGCCCCGCGGGCAGCCGGACGCTGCATTTCACCCATGGACCGGAAAATGCCGGTATCGAGGCGCTGGTGGCCGGGTTGAGCGAATTGCTGGGTCAGGTGGCCGACGTCGCCGCCGGTATGCTGCTGGCGTTACCGCCGGCAGGCCCGCCGAACGGGTAGGCGGCCTGCCTGATCGATATCCTGATGGACGGGCTGCGACCGCAGGTGGCCGCGGCTATATCTTCTCGACCTGCCCATATTCCAAATCGACCGGCGTCGAGCGGCCGAAGATCGAGACACTGACCTTGAGGCGGCCTTTCTCCTCGTCGACCTCCTCGACCGTGCCGTTGAAGCTGGTGAACGGGCCGTCGGCCACGCGCACCTGCTCGCCGATCTCGAACAGGATGGCGGGACGGGGACGCTCCACGCCTTCCTGGGTCTGCTTCATGATCCGATCCGCTTCCGTGTCGGTGATCGGGGAGGGACGGGTGCGGCTGCCGAGGAAGCCGGTGACCTTGGGCGTGTCCTTGACCAGATGCCATGCATCGTCGGTCAGTTCCATTTTCACCAGCACGTAGCCGGGAAAGAACTTGCGCTCCGCACTGACCTTCTGGCCGCGCCGGACCTCGACGATCTCCTCGGAAGGGACGAGCACCTCGTCGAAATGGTCGGCCAGACCCTTCTGCGCGGCCTGCTCCTTGAGCTGCTGGGCGATTTTCTTCTCGAAGCCGGAATAGACGTGAACGACGTACCAACGTTTGGCCATGATGCGCTCCTCAGCCTCCCTGCCCGAAAAGGCTGCCGATACCGAGGCGGATGATCTGGTCGACGACGAAGAAGAACACCGCCGTCAGAGCCGCCATCGCCAGCACCAGCCCGGTTGTGACCATGGTCTCACGACGCGTCGGCCAGGTGACTTTCGCCGCCTCGGCCCGTACTTCGCGCATGAATTTCGCAGGACTGACCGCCACGCCGCACCTTTCAACACTATGATCCGGACCCGCCCTCGGAACGCGGATCCTGCGCGGAGCCGGGAGACGGCTGGCAGGGGCGGAGGGTCTCGAACCCGCAACCTCCGGTTTTGGAGACCGGCGCTCTAGCCAATTGAGCTACACCCCTGCATCGCCGCCTCCGCCGCACCCATCCACCTCCGGCCGAGGTGGGACAGGCAGCCGCGAACCCGGCGCAGGGGGCGTAAAGAAGCTGAGCGAGGTGCAAAGTCAAGGCCTGCTCTGGCGGCCCGGCGCTATTCTCCGGCATCCCGATCGGCTCCGTTCGGACATGGCCGCCACTGGGCCGCCACTGGGCCGCCACTGGGTCGCCACTGGGACTTGCAGCCCGGCCCGGCGCGGCATAACAGAGCGGTGGGCCAACGCGGGCGTAGCATAGTGGTAATGCAGTAGCCTTCCAAGCTACCGAGGAGGGTTCGATTCCCTCCGCCCGCTCCAGGTTCCCTGTGTCGCGTGCCCGGTTCGAGCAGCGGGCCGCGGCAGGAGCAACTGCAACTGCGAGCCCCTTCAGCGGCTGTTGGGGCCGCCTTGCTCGCTGGCTCCCGCGCCGTCCGGGATCGGCACGATCAGGTCGGGGCCGTCGTTGCGCACGTT
>CAXTCT010000007.1:0-3065 GCA_964242565.1 uncultured Acetobacteraceae bacterium
GGCGGCGGACGTGGTCATTGCGGCGTAGGCCCGCAGCGCCATCGACACGCGGCGCTTGCGGGGACCGGGCTGCCACGCGTTGGCGCCGCGCTCGACCATCGCCGCGCGCCGCCGGGCGAGCTCCGCATTCTCGACCGCGAGATGGATGCTCCGCGCCGGGATGTCGATCTCGATGCGGTCGCCTTCCTCCACCAGAGCGATCGCGCCGCCCTCTGCCGCCTCCGGCGAGACATGACCGATGGACAGGCCCGACGAGCCGCCGGAGAAGCGTCCGTCGGTGACCAGGGCGCAAAGCTTACCGAGGCCCTTGGATTTCAGATAGCTCGTCGGGTAGAGCATTTCCTGCATGCCGGGACCGCCCTTGGGACCCTCGTAGCGGATCAGCACGATGTCGCCGGCGACGACACGCCCGCCGAGGATACCCTCGACCGCGGCGTCCTGGCTCTCGAAGATGCGGGCGGTGCCGCCAAACACCAGGATGCCGGCATCCACGCCCGCGGTCTTCACGATGCAGCCCTCCTCGGCGAGGTTGCCATACAGCACGGCGAGGCCGCCATCCGTGGAAAAGGCATGGTCGGCATTGCGTATGGCGCCTCCGGCGCGATCGAGATCGAGTTCGCGGAATCGGCGGTCCTGGCTGAACGCCACCTGCGTCGGCACCCCGCCGGGGGCTGCCCGGTAGAAGCTCTGCACGCCCTCGCTGGCGCCGCGCTGGATGTCCCAGCGATCCAGCCCGGCTGCCATGGTCTCGGCATGGACGGTGGGAACGTCGGTATGCAGCAGCCCGGCACGGTCCATCTCGCCGAGAATGGCCATGATGCCGCCGGCGCGATGGACATCCTCCATATGCACGTCGGCAACGCTGGGCGCGACCTTGCACAGCACCGGGACGCGTCGCGACAGCCGGTCGATATCGGCCATGGTGAACTCGACTTCCGCCTCATGGGCGGCGGCAAGGAGATGCAGCACCGTGTTGGTGGACCCGCCCATGGCGATATCGAGCGACATCGCGTTCTCGAAGCTCTGGCGGTTCGCGATGCGGCGCGGCAGCACGCTGTCGTCGCCACGCTCGTAATAGCGTTGCGCGAGGTCGACGATCACGCGTCCGGCCTCCTGGAACAGCCCGCGCCGGTCGGCGTGCGTGGCCAGCACGGTGCCGTTGCCGGGCAATGCCAGGCCAAGCGCCTCGGCCAGGCAGTTCATCGAGTTTGCCGTGAACATGCCGGAGCAGGAGCCGCATGTCGGGCAGGCCGAGCGTTCGATGACCGCCACGTCCTCGTCGCTGATGCTGGCGTCGGCGGCGGCGACCATGGCATCGACCAGGTCGAGGCTGCGCGACTTGCCGCCGACAACGGCCTTGCCCGCTTCCATGGGGCCGCCGGAGACGAAGATGGCGGGGATGTTGATGCGCAGGGCCGCCATCAGCATTCCGGGCGTGATCTTGTCGCAGTTGGAGATGCAGACCATGGCATCTGCACAGTGGGCGTTGACCATATATTCGACGCTGTCGGCAATCAGCTCCCGCGACGGAAGGCTGTAGAGCATCCCGTCATGTCCCATCGCGATGCCATCATCGACGGCAATGGTATTGAACTCCTTGGCGACGCCACCCGCCGCCTCGATCTCACGGGCCACCAACTGCCCGAGATCCTTTAGGTGGACATGCCCCGGCACGAACTGGGTAAAGGAATTGACGACGGCGATGATGGGCTTGCCGAAATCACCATCCTTCATTCCGGTCGCCCGCCACAGGCCGCGCGCTCCAGCCATGTTGCGGCCGTGGGTGGTGGTGCGTGAGCGATAGGTTGGCATCGGGCAGGTCCGTTTGTGAAAAGGCTGCTTGTGAAAAGGCTGCGGGAAGATGTCTTCCTCCTGCGCCCGGGTTTTTGCAACCCGGGGCTTTTCTGGAGGCGGGGACGGATCCGCGGGTCAGACCGCCTTCTTGAGGTTCGGGCTGGCCTTGAAGCGAACGGTCCTGCCCGCCTTCACCTTGACCGGCTCGCCGGTGCGCGGGTTGAGCGCCTTGCGGGCCTTGGTCTTGACCACGCGAAAGGTTCCGAAGGACGGCAACGTGAACCCGCCCTCTTTCTTCATATCCGTGACAATCGCGTGGATCAGGTCGTCAGCCGCCTGATTGGCGGCAACGCCAGTGCATTCTAGTGAGTCCTGCAGAACCGCAGCGATGAAAGCCTTGCTCATGTAAACTCCGTCGTGAAAGACCCTGATCCGAACGGTCCGGTCGATGTCAGGACGTGCCATACACGCCTGATAACCACCTCTCAGGGAGAAAGAGGTCTAATCCAGCGCACGATATTATGCAACCCTCACTATTGTTTAAGATACAACAAGCAACCAGCAGTGCGCCGCCATGGGTTGCGATCCGGCGCCTTCGATCCGCGGCGCTACAGCCCTGCCCATGTCGATTACGAAAAGACGGGTTGGTCCGCAAGCTGTTTTGTCATCCCGCCCGCATTTTGCGACATCGAATCGAATTTCACGCAGCGGATCAAGCAGAGATGTACGATCGCGTGATCCTTGGGCCTGGAAGTCGTAGCGTCGATCGGCGAGAATCGGGCGGGCCGCTTCAAATTCATCTCGATGTTCCACCCGGTAGACACAGGTCGCGGTTTGAAACGGGTGTGTCGGCACGATGACACCCGATCGAGGCGCTTACCTTGGGCGGCTGCCTGTCACAGGACCATGTAAACGAGGTTCGACGGGATCGAGAGCCGGGACAAGATCAGGGCCGTCAGTTCGACTGGGTATTAAAATATCAGACGAAGCTGAAGAACCTCGATGCCTACATGATCATGATCGACAAGAATTCCGTCATCAATCAACGGTTCGCAATGCTTTCGTCCCGGCGAAGGGCCGGGCCGACAGGATCCCGAATTCCAACAGAATTTATATCCGTAAAATAACGAAACCGCAAAATGCAAGAACGGCATGAGCCCACACCAGTGCCCAGGGCCAGTTTTTGCCGGGGCTGTGCTGAGTATTTGCCGCATCGCTACACATTGCTTTCGCTCAAAAACCACGAGGTGCCACCGACACCATGAAGGCCG
>CAXTCT010000007.1:3165-20694 GCA_964242565.1 uncultured Acetobacteraceae bacterium
GCCACTCTTATTCATTCCAGGATGATCAGATCGATGGCGAACAACCGGACAGGATGGACCCCAAACCGGAAGGGTCGAACCTCATGCGCGGGAAATATCCATTAAACTGCGCCATCTGCCGCCGTTATCGCAAAGCCGGCGCCGCAATCATTTGGACATCGAAATCCTGACTTCCGGATAGGGCGACTGCGTCGATGCCAGTAACGGCGGCGTCCGGGCCTTCAATATCTTGTCGAAGAACGCGAGCGCGTAGACCCGGATGATCGACGAGGTCCTTGCCGTGACGGCAGGATGCGCAAGCGTGCCGGAGAAGCTTTCGTGCGCCGTGCCGAGGATGGTCATCAGGATCGCGTCCGGCCGCTCGAGCCGCTCTCGCATACGATGGATGTCATGGTCACTCAGTTCAGCCTGGTAGCGGGTCGCGGGATCCGGCGATGCAAGCTGGGGCGCCGTCGGATCCGGGTCATCGTCGCTCATCAGGAAATAGGGCTGCGGAAAGGCCAGCATCGCCCCGTCGCCAAACAGCCAGCCGTCCAGGTTGAGGGCGGCACGGAAACGCGGATCATGCGCACAGGTCTCCGCGGCAACGGCTCCACCGAAGGAGAAGCCGAATATGGCGGCGCGGCCCGGATCCAGCCTGAGATCGAACCGGACGCCGCCCGGCCGCGCGGCGTCAGGATCATGGGCATTCAGGCGCTCCAGGGCATCCAGCACCGACGACGCGTCCCGGGCCTGCAGCGCGACCTTGGTCCGTGCCCTCCAGAGCGTCTTGTCGGCGGCCTGCCCGGTCGAGAAATCCATCTCCCCCGCAAGCCTCCTGTCCTCCTGAACATAGGTGACCGAAGCCACGAGGTAGCCGTGAGCGGCGAGATCCTCCAACAGGCCAGGATTATCGCGCCTGTCCCCCGGCCAGCCCGGAAAATAGATCAATATCGGCATTGCTCCGATTTCCGCCCGGGTCGTTGGATCGAGCCCGGTCGGATAGATGAAATGCACCTGGAAATTCCTGGGCCTGGCGAACGACAGGCCGAACGTTTTCGGCTCTGGCGGCAGCTGCGCGACGCGCACGCCAAGCTGCGACGCATCCATGTCGAATTCGGCGGTCGAATAAAGCCCGGCCGGGTTTGTCAGGGCATTCCCGACAGGCATCAATCCGGCTCCTGTCGCGACGCCACCGAGTATCGTCGCCGGTATCCACCAGCGCGTGCGGAGTTTTTTTGGCAAGCCAGCATCCCTCCACCATTCCCGGCCGTCATCATGCCGCTGATCCCCCCGCTCATGTCGTCGTGCGGGCTCCGCGAGGCACCGCCGGACCTTCGACCAATGGCCCATTTATTGCTCGCTACCATTGATCCCGGAAGACAGGCGATGTCGACGAGCAAGCAGAGCGTACCGACGCTGGATATCACCCGCACCCATGCGAGGCTCTTCAACCAGGACCTCGCGCCGACGGCTCCGCAAGGACGGAGCTGGGGGGTCTTCAGCTTTTGTGCGATGTGGATGTCCGACGTGCATTCGGTCGGCGGCTATAGTTTCGCCGCGAGCCTGTTCTTTCTTGGCCTGACCGGATGGCAATTGCTGATCTCGATGCTGGTCGGCATCATGGCGGTCTATGTCCTGATGAACCTGATCGGCCGGCCGTCACTGCGCCATGGCATCCCCTACCCCGTGGTCGCGCGCATCTCGTTCGGCGTCATGGGCGCCAACCTCGCGGCCGTGGTGCGCGGCGTCGTCGGCATCGTCTGGTATGGCGTGCAGACCTATTTCGCCTCGAAGGCCGTGCAGGTCCTGGTCATTACCCTGGCGCCGGCCGCGTCAGCCCTGACGCACCGGAGCATGCTCGGCCTTTCCACCCTGGCCTGGTTCAGCTTTCTGTTCATGTGGGCCCTGCAGCTGATGGTCTTCCTCAACGGCCTGGAACGCATCCGCCGTTTCATCGATTTCTGCGGGCCGGCGGTCTATGTCGTGATGTTCGCTCTCGCGATCTGGATGCTGTGGCAGACCGGATTCTCCAGCCTGTCGCTTCAACTTGGCCCGGCCGCCGCCACCGCAGGGGCCACGACGGGGATCATGGCCAATGCGGCGATGCTGATCGTGTCGTATTTCGCGGCCTTGCTGCTCAACTTCGGTGACTTCGCCCGCTTCGGAAAGGACGAGGCAACGATGAAGAAGGGCAATCTCCTCGGCCTGCCGCTCAATTTCCTGGTGTTCTCGATCATCACCGTGATCGTCACCTCCGGAACCCTCAAGCTGTTCGGCCAGGCCATCATGGACCCCGTGCTGATCGTCGAGAGAATCGGCAATCCCATCGTCGTCGTCATCGGCTCGATCACCTTCATCGTCGCGACGATGGGGATCAACATCGTCGCCAATTTCGTCTCTCCGGCCTACGACATCGCCAATATTTATCCCGAACGGATCGATTTCCGGCTCGGCGGCATCATCACCTCGGCGCTGTCGGTGCTGGTCTGTCCCTGGCTTTTCGTGGCCAGCCCGCAGGCGATCACCTTGTTCGTCAGCATCTTCGGCGCTGTCCTCGGTCCCCTGTTCGGCATCATAATCGCCGATTATTACCTCGTGAAACGGCAGAAACTGGCGGTCGGTGATCTCTACAGCCTGTCACCGGACGGAGCCTATCATTACACCGGCGGCTGGAACCCGGCGGCGATCGGCGCCCTGGCCATCGCCGCCTTTCTCTCGATCGGACTGGCCCTGCTCGGAGCCTATGGCCGGGTCATCAATGTCGGCGACTGGGGCTGGCTCATCGGCGCCAGCGCCAGCGCGCTGGCCTATCTGGGGCTGTCGAAGAAGCGGCCAACCGCGAAAAACTGCGCCGTGCGGTGACGGATCAGCTTCCGGCAGCACGATGAATCGGATCGACCCAGAGTACCGCTTCCGGCTTCTCGATCGGCTCGATGTCGAGATTGACCACCACCGCCTCGTTGTCGCTGCGCACGAGCAGGCATTCCAGCGTCTCGTCGCTGGAGGCGTTGATCTCCTGGTGCGGCACAAAGGGCGGCACGAAGATGAAGTCGCCGGGCGCGGCCTCCGCCACATATTCCAGTCTCTCGCCCCAGCGGAGACGGGCGCGGCCGCGCAGCACGTAGATCACGCTTTCCAGCGCGCCATGATGATGGGCGCCGGTCTTGGCGTCGGCATGGATGCTTACCGTGCCCGCCCACAGCTTCTGCGCACCGACGCGTGCGAGGTTGATGGCCGCGGCCCGCTCCATGCCGGGGGTTTGCGCGGTATTCGGATCGAGCTGATCGCCCGGGATCACCTTGATGCCATGATGCTTCCAGTCCGTCTTACCAGTCTCCTGGGTCACGCTCTGCTCCTGCGGGAAGGTTCGACGCTCCATAAACATGGAGCCAGAACAATCTTACATACAGCCAGGTGGTTTGTTTGGCGCGGTCAATTTCACTTTGCGCGCTGGGCAATATCGGCTAGTTGCTTTTTAACCCCTGTCCGAAAGCGTGTGTTATGCCGGTCCGCCTCGTCCTCTCCTGTCTCTGCCCGCCCATCGCGGGGATGGCGGAGCCTGCTCATCGGACAAAATGCCTTTAGCAGCAAGCAAGCCGGATTGAAGCCGGACAGGGCCGCGCCCGACCGCCGACATCATCGCAGCTTCTGATCCGAACCCGCTTGCGGATCACCGGCGCCCCGCCATCAACCCGAGGAATCAACCGATCATGTTGCTGCGCAACCCTTTGCGTTCGCGTCTCTGCCTGACGACTGCCTTATGCCTGGCCGCCGGTGCCGCGCCCGCAGCCCGTGCGCAAGCCCAGGCCGCGGCCCAGGTTACCGCTCCGGCTCCGGCTCCGGCCCAGGCCCAGGCCCAGGCCCAGGCTCCGGCCCAGAACATGACCGTCTCTCCGGCTCATCCGCGGTCGCCGCTGCTGCAGGCCTTGCCGCAGTTCAACGCGCTGCCGGAAACCCTGCACACCCCCACCAGGAAGCAGGCTCCCACCGCCATTCACACCGGTGACTGGGGCGTGTTCAACCGCGACGGCGGCTCGGCCGCGGGTTTCGGACCGGTGACGCGCTACGGCACCATACGGGCCTCGGAAGACTGGAGCTATCTGCGCGATCCCGCCCTGAGGGACGATTTCTTCGATCCGTTGAAGTTCATCCCGCTCAACCAGAGCAAGAGCGTCTATCTGACCCTGAGCTTCGACGAGCGGCTGAAGAACTGGTTCGAGACCCGACCCTTTCTTGGCGCGCAGAAACCCGATGATTCCGGCCGCATGACCGTGCGCGGCATCTATGGCGCCGACCTGCATCTCGGCCCAAATTTCCGCGTCTATGGTGAACTCGTCAACGGCGACGCCGGCGGCTGGGGAGCCTATGGCTACAACGCCACCTACCGCACCCGCCTCGACGTGCAGCAGCTTTTCGCCGAGCTGAAACTGCCCCTCCTTGGCGCCAAGACCGGACTGATGGTCGGCCGTCAGGAGTTTCTCGATGCGCCGCCCTACGTCCTCTACGCGCGCGAGACGCCCAACCTGCCACTGTCCTGGAACGGCGTCCGCGGCTATGCCGTCTGGCCGCGCATACGCATCGACCTGTTCGACTTCACGCAGACCAACACCGTCCCGCGGCAGTTGTTTGGCGACAACGAGAACTACAACGCGCGCCTGTTCGGCGCCTATGAGAGCTGGGCGCCCCCCGACTTCACCTTCCTCGGCGCCCCGGGTCACGTGTTCCTCGATTTCTTTTATCTGGGCTATGAATATGGCGGCACTCCCGCAGCCATCGCAACCGCGAAATCCACCGCCGCCGGATCGAGCCTGCGCGACAATTACGGCACCCGCCTGTGGGGCAAGGCCGGTCCGGTCGAATTCTCGCTGGGCGGCATCTATCAGGGCGGCCAGTTCCGCTACGCCAACAGCTCGCGCACCCGCGGGGTGGATGCGTATTCCGTCAACACCCTGGTCGGCTACCGCCTTGCGGGCGTATTGGCGCAGCCGCTGATCGCCTTGCAGACCGATCTCTATTCCGGCGGCAACCAGAACAAGACCACCGGAAGCGAAGGCACCTATGCGGCACCGTACAACCCGGCGAGCAACTATCTCGACACCACCAACTACCTGGCTCCCTCGAACCTGATCGACACAGGGCCGGTGCTGGAACTCGCACCGACGCGGGCATCGCTGATCCGGGTCAAGGTACCCTTCTTCTGGCGCGACAGCACCGATGACGCCGTCTATGGCTCGGGCCGCATCTATACGTACCGGAAAAATTTCAGCGGCGGCTATGTCGGCACCATCCCGCAGGCGACCATCGCGCTGCGTATCAACCGGCACCTGACCTGGACCAACGACATCGCCCGATTCCTGGCCTCGCACGGATTGCAGAGGGCGGGTGCGTCGGACGGCACCTATTATCTCTCGACAATCCAGTTCCGCTTCTGAGAACCCGATCGGGGCAGGCGCCGGGTTCCGGGCTCGAGATCGACCAGGGCGGACCAAAAGCGCCCGCACCGGTCCCGAGCCGGGTCCGGGAGGCCAACCGCATCGCCCTGGTCCGCTCCGATGCACCCCGCTGTTGACCTTGTCGAACCAGGCGCGCACCACATCGGGCACGAGGAACAAAAGCCCGATGGATATCGCCCGCACGCCCGGTCTTCCACCGCCTGATCGTCACCATGTGCTGGCGCTGGCATCGATCCTGTCCGACGGCAGCCTGCTTACCGAAGCCGAGGACCTGGCGCGCTATGCTCGAGACTGGTCGGGTGACCATGCCGGGATGCCGGTGGCCGTGGTGCGTCCACGGACGGTCCACGAGGTCTCGCTGATCCTTCGGCACTGCACGCGCCATCGCATCCGGCTGGTGCCGCAGGGTGGCCTGACCGGTCTGGTCGGCGGCGCCGTGCCGGACGATGGCGCCGAGCTGGTGCTGAGCCTGGAGCGCATGAAGGCGGTGCGCCTGGTTTCACCGATCGACTTCACCATGATCGTCGAGGCCGGCTGCGTGCTCGAGGAGGCCAAGCGCGCCGCCGAGGCGGAAGGCTGCATCCTGCCGATCAGCTTCGGCGCGCAGGGAAGCTGCCGGATCGGCGGCAACATCGCCACCAACGCCGGCGGCTTCAACGTGCTGCATTACGGCATGACGCGGGACCTGGTGATGGGCCTCGAGGTCGTGCTCGCCGACGGGCGGATCTGGAACGGGCTGAAGCGGTTGCGCAAGGACAATCGCGGCTACGACCTCAAGCAGTTATTCATCGGCAGCGAGGGCACGCTGGGGGTGATCACGGCGGCCTCCTTCAAGCTGTTCCCGAAACCCGAGCAGGTCGAGACCGCCCTGGTCGGGTTGGGTTCGGTCGATGACGCGATGCGGCTGTACGCCCATGCGCGGCGGAGCTGCAGTGACCTGGTGACAGCCTTCGAGCTGCTCCTGCGCGACTGCATCGAGGTCTCCCTGCGGAACGATCCGGCGCTGGTCGATCCGCTCGGCCAAGCCTATCCGGTCTACGCGCTGATCGAGCTTTCCTGCGGCGCGGGGATCGATCTGCGCTCGGTGCTGGAGAATGCGCTCGCGAATGCCGCGGAGTGGGTGGCGGACGCCGTCCTCGCCGCCAGTCAGGCTCTCAGGCTCAGGCTCAGGCGCAGCGTCTGTGGCAGCTACGCGAGACGATGGTGGAGACCCAGGGCGGGGGCGCGCCCTATCTGCGCACGGATGTCTCGTTGCCGGTCTCCGCCATTCCCGCCTTCCTCGCCGAGGCGCTGCCGGAACTGCATACGCGCTTCACCGGCAGTCGCGCGCTCGCCTACGGACATGTCGGCGATGGCAACATCCATCTCAACCTGATCCCGCCGCCTGACATGACGATGCAGGCACGCACGGCCCTGTTGCATGCGGCGGAGGACGTGATCTTCACGATCCTCGACCGCCATGACGGCAGCATCAGCGCGGAACATGGCATCGGCCGGGCCAAGCGTGCTGCCTTCCTGCAACGGATCGACCCGGTGGCGCGGGCCATGGCGCAAGGCTTGAAGCGCTTGCTCGACCCGGACGGCATTCTCAGCATGGGCCGCATCCTGCCTTCCGACTAGAGCCTCCTGGTCCGGGCTCTAGAAGGTGCGCGCGCCGTTGACGAACAGATGCACCGAATAGAGCGACGTGGTGCCGCAGATGAACAGACGGTTTCGCTTCGGGCCACCAAAGCAGACATTGGCGACGATTTCGGGCACGATCACGCGGCCGATCAGGGTGCCGTCCGGCTCGTAGCATTGCACGGCGTCGGCCGCACTGGTCCAGATGCGTCCTGCCTCGTCGAGGCGGAATCCGTCATATAGCCCCTTGGCGCTTTCGGCGAAGATGCGTCCCTTGCCGAGCGTGTTGTCATCGCGGACCTCGAGCACGCGGATATGCGCAGGATGGTGGTCACCATGCGTGCGGCCGGTATCGGCGACGTAGAGCAGGCGCTCGTCGAGCGAGAAGGCCAGGCCGTTCGGGCGCACGAAATCGTCGGACGCCACATCAAGCACGCCGGTGCGCGGGTCGAACCGGAAGACGTGGCAGGCGCCGATCTCGCTTTCTCCCCGATCCCCCTCATAGTCGCTGTCGATGCCGTAGGTCGGATCGGTGAACCAGATCGTGCCGTCCGATTTCACCACCACATCGTTCGGGCTGTTCAAACGCTGGCCCTGGAAGCTGTCGACCAGCGTGACGACACGTCCGTCATGCTCGGTACGGCTTACGCGCCGGCCGCCATGCTCGCAGGTGACGAGCCGGCCCTCGCGATCGACGGTGTTGCCGTTGGAGTTCCCGGAAGGATGGCGGAAGACGCTGACGCTGCCGTCGCACTCATCGTAGCGAAGCATGCGGTTTTCCGGAATGTCCGACCAGACCAGGTAGCGTCCGGCCGGAAAATACGCCGGTCCTTCGGCCCAGCGACAGCCTTCATAGAGCTTTTGCACCCGCGCCGTGGTGATGACGAGGCGCGCGAAGCGCCGGTCCAGCACCTCGTAATATTCTTCACTGGCCATTGACCCATCCCGCCTGCCGAGGTTGGAATTCCCCCCGTTTCTAGAAAGCCTAGATCGTCTGCGGCAGAGCGCAAGCTTCCAGTCCGGGCCAGCCGCGCAATCAGGCACGTGATCGGCGGCCGCTTCACGGTGCGGCACGAGGTGCCGGGCAGGACGACAATCCGAAGACCCTCGGCCGCCCGGCGCGGCTCACATCGTGGCGTTGGTCAGCACGATGAACAGAACCAGCACCGCATCGACAGCCAGCAGCATCCCGGTCAGCTTGTGCCACCGGCGGGTTGCCAGCACGATCAGCGTATAAACGAAGCAGCCGGAGGCCAGCCCCATCATCAGGTCGGTGGTGACCACGACCAGAAGCAGGATCAGGATCGGCGGGATGGCGTTCTCGGGACAGGAAACATCGAGATCTCGTATTCCCTCCATCATCAGCACGCCGACCAGGACCAGCGCCGGGGCGGTGGCCTGCGGCGGGATGATGGCGATGATCGGCCAGAAGAACAACGACAAGCCGAACAGGATGGCGACCACCATTGCGGTGAGGCCGGTGCGGCCCCCTGCCTCGACGCCCGCGGCGGATTCGACATAGGCGGTAACGGTCGAAGTGCCGAGCAAGGCCCCCACCATCGAGGCGGCGCCGTCGGCGGTGAAGGCGCGCTGTGCGTTCGGGATACGCCCCTCGGCATCCATCAGGCCGGCCCGGCGGGTAACGCCGATCAGGGTCGCGGTCGCCGAGAAGAAGTCCGACAGGAAGAAATACAGCGCGATCGGCAGCAGCACGAAGAAATGCGAGAGGAACTGGTGGAAGTCGAGCGCGAACAGCAGCCCGCGCGGCAGCGAAGGCCAGTCGAGCAGCCGCTGCGGCGTGGCGGTGACCGGATGGCCTGACGCACCGGGCACAAACAGGCCCACCAGCGTCAGCACGATGATCGACAGCAGCAGGGCGGCCGGCACGCGCAGCGCCGTCAGCACGGGCGTCGCCAGCATGCCGAGGAAAACGAGCATGACGGCGGGATCACGCAAATGCCCGAACGACACGCCGTGAGCCGTCTGCACCACCAGCCCGCCATTCTTCAGGCCGAGATAGGCGATGAACAAGCCGATGCCGCATTGCATGCCGAGCCGGATCGCATCCGGAAAGCCCTGGACCAGGCGCGCCCTGAAGCGCGTCACCGACAACAGGACGAACAGGCAGCCCCCGGTCATGACCATGGCCAGCGCGGTCTGGTAGGACACGCCCAGCCGCAGCACCACCACCTGGGCGAATACGATGTTCGAGCCCATGCCCGGCGCCAGGGCGACCGGCAGATTGGCGCTCAACGCCATGATCAGCGTGCCGACCATCGCGGCCAGTGCCGTGGTGATGATCAACGCATGCAGATCCATGCCGGTGGCCGACAGGATCGCCGGGTTGACCACGACGATGTAGCTCATCGCGCCGAACGTCGTGAAGCCGGCGACAATCTCCCGGCCCACCGTCGATCCGCTCGCCTGCACGCCGAACAAGCTTCGTGGCCGGCGCGACGGCGCCTGATCAGGCTGGCTCAAGTGAGGCGTCCTCCCGGGTGAGACCGCCAGTTCAGCACGCGTGGGCGGGATAGGCTATGATCGTCCGGTCCATACGGGCGGCCGAGTTGCGCGGCGTCGATGCCCGGGATATCGAACGGCGGACCCCGGAGAATTCCTCCCGCGCCTCCCGCAAACAGGATCCTGCCTTGAAATACCGCAAGCTCGGCAACAGCGACCTACTCGTGTCGGAGATCGCCTTCGGCTCCTGGCTCACCACCTCGGGGGGCGTCGAGAAGGAAACGGCGATCGCCTGCGTCCACCGGGCCCTGGATCGCGGCATCACGCTGATCGACACGGCGAATGTCTATGGCCGCGGCGCCGCCGAAACATTGCTCGGCGAAGCCTTGTCGGGCCTGCCACGCGAGAGCTACGTGCTGGCCACCAAACTCTATTTTCCCATGAGCGATACCGACAAGGGCTTGTCGCGCAGCCAGATCCACAAGCAGATCGATGCCTCCCTCGCGCGCCTCAAGCTAGACCACGTCGATCTCTACCAGTGTCATCGGTATGACGACGACACGCCGGTCGAGGAGACGATGCAAGCCCTGAGCGAGGTCGTGCGAGCCGGCAAGGCGCGCTATCTCGGCTTCTCGGAATGGCCCGCAGACCGGATCGAGGCCGCGCTGGCGTTGCCGGGCGTTGCATCCTTCGTGTCCAGCCAACCACAATATTCCCTGCTGCACCGCGCACCCGAGCAGGCGGTGATCCCGCTTTGTGCCCGCTCCGGCATCTCGCAGATTGTCTGGTCGCCCCTCGGCCAGGGCGTGCTGACCGGTAAATACGCACCGGGAAGCGCCATCCCTGCCGATAGTCGCGCCGCGCACGAGACGATGGGCGGCAATTTCCGCCGGAAATGGCTTACGCCGCCGGTGCTTGAAGCGGTTCAGGCGCTCAGGCCGCTTGCCGATCAGGCCGGCCTGACCCTGGCGCAGTTCGCGCTGGCGTGGGTGTTGCGCGAGCCGAATGTCGCTGCCGCCATCATCGGAGCTTCACGGCCCGACCAGGTCGATGAGAATGTGGTGGCCTCCGGCCACGACGTACCGGGCTCGCTTTTCGAACAGGCCGAGCGGATCATCGGCCAGGTAGCCTGACGGCGCAAAGCAACGTCCGGACTTGTGCAACCCGGGACCGATCATCCGGGGGCGGCGCGGCTGCGCCAGCATTCCGATGGTCCCGATCATCGGCCCGCCTGGCTTGATGTTCGTGATAGCCGCCTTCCGGCAAACAGGAGGGCGATCATCGTGATGACCGCGGTGACGGCCAGATAAGCTCCGGGCATTCGGGGATCACCGGTTTTCGTGACCAGCCATTCATTGATGAGCGGGGCGAAGCCACCGAATATTGCGACACCCATGGAATAGGCGACGGATAGGCCGATGCCGCGTCGGCGGACCGTGAAAACCATTCCCATGAAGGCCGGCAGTGGAGACAGATAGAATAGTCCGATGAACTGCAGCGATACCGGCAACAGGAACAGCGTCCACGGCCCCGGCTTCGCATCGAGCAGCATGAACGCCGGATAACCACTGAGCAGCAGCAGCAGGCAGGAGACCTGCATCGCCTTGCCACGATGGGAACGGTCGAACCGGCTTGCCAGGAATAGTCGCAACGGCGTCATCGCGAGCAGCGCCAGATAAAGCAGGAAGATTGTGCCCAAGCTCGAAGCCGCGGTCATGTGCAGATGCGTGGTGGCGTAGGTCGGCAGATATACCTGCAGATAGGTCAGCCCGGTGCCGAGCGCCACCATTCCGGATGCGATCATGATGCCGCTCAGGGTTGCCGGTTCGGCCGCTTGTTTCCCTGCGCTTTCTCCGTTCGCGGCCTGCTCCCGCCAGGCGATGAAGGCGGGCGCATCCTGCAGCTTCCGGCGCAGCAGCAACCCGACCGGCCCAGCCAGCACGCCGATCCCGAACGCGATGCGGAAGCCCCATGTACCGAGCAGCGAAGCCGGCAACAGGTGATTGATCAACCATGCGATGCCCGCAGCCATCATGGCGGCGATGATCTGACTGGTTGCCTGCCAACTGGCTGCTCGTGCCTCGCTGCCAGATGAATGCTCGATCATGAAGGCGGTCGAACTGCCGAACTCGCCGCCAAGCGAGAAACCCTGGATGAGGCGGGCCAGCAAAATGCCGATCGGCGCCAGCAGGCCGATGGCGCCGTGACTGGGCATGACGGCGATCATCGCGCCGCCGAGCGTCATCAGGCCCACCGAAAGCGTCATGCAGGCCGTGCGTCCGCTGCGGTCGGCATAATGCCCAAGGATGACAGCGCCCACCGGGCGCGCCAGGAACGAGACCCCGAAAGTACCGAACGTCAGCAGCAGCTGGATAGCAGGGTCATGTCCGGGAAAGAAGCTCGAGGCGATCGCGCCGGCAAAAAAGGCATAGACCAGGAAATCGTAAAATTCGAGCGCATTGCCGATCGAGGCGCCGGCCAGCAGATGCGCCCGCTTCATCCACGGTCCGATGCTCATGACCACCGTGGTCCGCGGCATTTCTGCTACTGCCATGCCTACCCTCATCCTGTTCCGAAGCACGAGGTTAGAAGCAAACCCGGACAGTCTGGAAGCGGTAAGATCCATCCCGGCTCGTCGCGCACGAAGCCCGGCGGCATTTCCACAGGGCGGCCAAAATGCCGCGCCCGAAGTGCCGATCATGGATCCGCACGGACGATTTCCGAGCAAGGCGGATCGCGCAAGGCACGGTCAGGTTCAGGGTCGGTCCGGCAGGCCGCGCAGGAACTGGTTGAAACGGCCCGGCATCGCAGGCCCAAAGATCTCGGTGGGCGTGCCGTCGGCCTCGATCCGTCCCTCGTGCAGGAAGATCACCCGGTTGGAAACGTCGCGCGCGAAACCCATCTCGTGCGTGACGACCAGCATGGTGCGTCCTTCGTCCGCCAGGCCGCGCATCACCCGCAAGACCTCGCCGACCAGCTCGGGATCGAGTGCCGACGTTGGTTCGTCGAACAGCATCACCTCGGGCTGCATGGCCAGAGCCCGTGCAATGGCGGCGCGCTGCTGCTGCCCGCCGGACAATTGAGCAGGATAGGCGTGACGCTTGTCGGCGATGCCAACCTTCCGGAGCAGCGCTTCGGCCTCCGCGATGCAGTCGGCCCGCGGCCGCTTCAGGACATGGACCGGACCCTCGATCAGATTCTGCAGGATGGTCATGTGCGACCACAGGTTGAAGCCCTGGAACACCATGGCGAGACGGCTGCGGATCCGGTCGAGTTGCCGGCGGTTGCCTGGCTCCAGGCGTCCATCCCGGCGGCGGCGCAGCATGACCGCTTCGCCGCCGACGATGATCTCTCCGGCGTCTGGCACTTCGAGCAGGTTGATGCATCGAAGCAGCGTGCTCTTTCCGGAACCGCTCGGGCCCAGAATGGAGATGACGTCTCCCTTGTGCGCGTCGAACGATAGCCGCTTCAGGACGGACAATCCGCCGTAGGATTTCTCGATGTTGCGCAGACTGAGAGCGGCATCGGACATAGCTGCGTCTCCGGAGCAGTCCGTCATGCCCGTAGATGGGATGACAACCTGGCTTCGGCCAGCGCCAGCATCCGTTCGATCAGGAAATTCAGCACGAGGTAGATTGCCGCGGCGCACAGGAACACCTCCATGGTGCGATAGGTCTGCGCGATGATCTTCTGGGCGACGCCCGTGACTTCCCAGACGGTGACAAGACTGGCCAAAGCCGTGGATTTGGTCATCAGGATGACCTCGGTCGAATAGGCCGGCAGCGCGTGGCGGAACGCGATCGGGGCGATGATCCGGCGCAGCAGCAGGAAGCCCGACATGCCGCAGGCGCGGGCGGAAGCGATCTCCCCCGCCGGCACGGCCATCAGGCCGCCACGGAATATCTCGGCACTGTAGCCCGCACTGCACAGCGCAAGGGCAATGACCGCGCACGGGAACGGCTCACGCAGAAGCGGCCAGGCAAAGCTGTGTCGGATGACGGGGAACTGCCCCATTCCGTAATAGATCAGGAACAATTGTATCAGCAGCGGCGTGCCGCGGAAGACGAAGACATAGCCGCGCGCCAGCATTGACAGAAGCCGGATGCCGCTGACGCGCATCCACACGATGCCAAGCGCGAGGACGGATCCCGCAACGATCGAGATCGACCAGAGTGCCAGGGTCATCGGCAGGGCGGAAAGCAGCTTCTGCAAGGTCGTGGCCAGGAAGGGAATGTCCAGAAGCTTCAACTCCCGCCGGGGCCGCTTCTGGCGACACGATGTTCCATCGAGCCGAAAACTCCGTTGGAGAGGCCGGTCAGCAGTAGATACAGACATCCACCGACAATGTAGAAGCCGAAATACTGGTGGGTGGAGCGGGCGCCAACCTCGCTGGTGCGCATGAGTTCGGCGAGGCCGGTCACCGAGATGAGAGCCGAGTCCTTGAGAGTCAGTTGCCACACGTTGCCGAGCCCGGGAAGCGCCGCGCGCATGATCTGCGGTCCGATGATGCGGCGAAACCGCATCGGATACGGCATCCCGATGGCGCGGGCCGCCTCGATCTGGCCGCGCGGCAGCGACCGGTAGGCGCCGCGGTACACTTCGGCCTGGTAGGCGCCCGAGACGACGCCCACCGCGACGGCACCGGCGAGAAACGACGGCAGGCTGACAAAGGCGTGCATTCCGAACAGCGATCCCAGTGAAGTGACCGCGCTCGATCCTCCGAAATAGACCAGATAGATGACGAGCAATTCGGGTATGCCGCGGAACAGGGTCGTATAGGCATTGCCGATGACACGGGGCATGCGGCCTGGCGACAGCTTGGCCAGGGCGACCAGGCCACCGAGGACGGCGCCGATCGCCATCGCGGCCAGGGTCACCGCCAGGGTCATGCCAAGAGCGGCCGTCAACTGGCCGCCCCATCCGCGTGTCCCGAAACCGAAACTGCTCAATCCCGACGCGCCTGATGCGGACATGTCAGGCTTCCCTTGATCGACGCGTGCCGGTGCTCATGGCGAGAGGTCGAGCTTGAACCATTTCTCGCTCAGCCGCTTGACGGAGCCATCGGCCAGTGCCCTGTTTATGGCGTCGTCGAACATTTTCTCGAGCTGGACGTCGGATTTGCGCAGGCCGAAGCCTTCGCCGGCGCCCCAGATCGGGCCGGCGATTTCCGGACCGGTATAGCCCAGTTCGGCATTCTCGGGTTTCGCCAGGGCCCAGCTGAGGTAGCTCATGTCGTCGAACGCGATATCGATGCGGCCGTCAACCAGATCCAGCGTCCGCTCGGCGGCTGTCTTGTACTCGCGTATCTCCGCGACATCCTGGAAATGCCTGTAGACGAAATCATTCAGCGCATTGCCGACCTGCACGCCGATGGTCTGTCCTTTCAACAAGGCGTGCAGGGGCACCAGGGCGCCGGACAGTGCCGCATCCGTCGAGAGGCTGATAATGGTGCCGGTTCCCGGAAGCTTGCCGAGAGGCCCGGACTTGAGGGCGACGAAGCTGGCCGGAGTGCGGGCGAACGGCACCGTAAAGGCGATGACCTGCGCGCGTTCCGGCGTGATCGCCAATCCGTCCATGATCATGTCGAACTTGCCGGCGTTCAGTCCGGCGATCATGCCGTCCCAATCCTGGCTGACAAGCGTGCAGGTGATTTTCAGCCGGCCGCACAGGATATGGATCAGATCGGGCTCGAAGCCGATGATGCTGCCATCCGGGCTGGTCATGTTCCATGGTTCATAGCCGCCTTCGGTGGCAATCGTGATCGCCGTCCAGTCCCTCGCCTCTGCCGGGGAGGCGACGGAGAGCGCCGCAAGCAGGGCTGCGCGTGCGAATAATCGTCCCCGAAATATCAAGCGGCACGTCCGTGGAATCCGATGCGCTCCTCCGGCGTGAACAGGATTTCCGCCTGCTGATGGTAGGAGAACACGGCGATGAGGCGGTCCTTCCCGCCTGCGACGGGGGTCGCGCGATGCGCGGTGTTGCTTCCCAGCGTCGGCCTTGAACAGCGCCGGATGATCGTCGGGGAGGCGGTCCACCGAGTTCAGGAAGTGGATGTTGTGGTGGCGCTCATGCAGGAATGATGCATTCCTGACCGGCCACGTCAATTCAGCCGTTGAACGTGCCAGGACCTCGGGACGCAGGAAGCCTTCAAGTTTGGCCCGGACGTCTGGATCATGGGTCCGGTCAGCCCGACAAGCGTCCGAAAAAGGCCCGGGAAACAACCATATCACGCCGGCGGAAAGAAACATCTCCCGGCCGGCCGATTTCCGGAATACAGCCTGGTCCACCTCTCGTCACGTGCAGCACCCGCAGGAAGCCTCCATGAACCGCGTCGCCGAGACAAGCGCCGATACCGTCCTCGACCCGGCCGCCGGCGGGCGGACGCTGCTGATCGACGGCAACGGGGTGAGCCTCGCTCAGCTGCAGGAGGCCGTGGTCCGGCGCTCCGTGCTGATCGTCGCACCGGCGGCCTGGGACCGCATTGCGCAGGCACGTGCGGTGGTCGACCGGATCGTCGATGCCGGAACGGCCGCCTACGGGATCACCACCGGGGTTGGCAGCCAGAAGGACTTCATGCTCGATCCGGACGCGCTGGATGCCTACAACAACCGAATGCTGCGCGCCCACGCCACGCACGCTCCCGGAGCGCCTGCGACGGACGCAACCCTGCGTGCGGCCTTGATCATCCAGATCTCGCTCTTCGCGCGGGGCTGTTCGGGTGTGCGGCCGGCCCTGGTCGAGCGGATGGTCGCGCGGCTGAATTCCGGCCACCGATCGAAGGCGTTGCTGGGAAGCTCGGTCGGTGCGTCGGACATCGTCGGCATGGCCCAGCTCGCCCTCAGCCTGCTCGCGGCCGATGCCGCCGACACGGACACGTCGCCGATGCTGCAGGCGAAGGAGGCGCTTTCTCTGATCAACTCCAACGCCCTGACGCTTGGGCAGGGAGCCATGGAACTGGCTGCGGCCCGCCGGCTGCTGCTGGTGGCGGACCGGATCGCGGCGCTCTCGCTCGAGGGCCTGCGGGGCAACCCGCGATCATGGCGGGCGGTGGTCGATCGGGTCCGCGGGCAACCCGGCCAGACCAGCGTGGGACGCCGGCTGAGGCACGAGCTGGAGGGAAGTGTGCTGCTCGAACCCGGCGCCGCCCGTTTCCTCCAGGACCCGCTCAGCTTTCGTTGCGTGCCGCAGATCCATGGCGCGGCCGAGGCGGCGCTAATCTGGACCGAGACGATCTGGGGCGACGAGTTGCGCGCGGGATCGGACAACCCGCTGATCGATGTCGAAGCAGGCGAGGTCGTATCGCACGGCAACATGGAGACCACCCTGCTGAGTGTGGCACTCGACGCGCTGCGGCTGTCGTTGGCAAAGCTGATCGAGGCGGCCGGCGAGCGTATCCACAAGATCCAGTGGCCCGCCTTCTCCGGCTTGCCGGCCGGGCTTGCGCGGATAGCGGGCCCCGTCGGCGGCGTGCAATTCCTCAATCTCGGCCATATCGCCGCGGCTGCAAGCATGGCGGTCCGCCACGCGGCTGGTCCGGCCTCGCTGCTGTTCCATGGCCAGCTTGACGACGGTGTCGAGGATGTCGCCGGCGGCGCACCCTTCGCCGTGGCCCAGCTCGAAAAGCTGATCGAGGCCGCCTGGACCGTGATCGCCGTGGAGGCGGCCTGCGCGGCCTGGGCGATCCACCACCGCGACATCCCGCTTGAAGAGCTGGGCCAAGGCACCGGCGCGATGTACCGGACGCTCCTGCCCCTGCTGCCGATCGGGCGCGAAGGCGACGCGGTGTTCGACATCGGCAGCGTCATATCGGCCCTGCGCGACTGAGCCGGGTCATGCCCCTGTCATCTGCTGGCCGGTCATTCGGCAATAGCTGTGCCCAGATCGAGGCGCTGGACCGCTTGCGGTGAGCCCTGCCGGTCCGATGCCGGGCCGTGGCTTGTGGCTGTGAGACGAGCCACTTCGGAATCTTGATGTGCGACCATGAGGCATGTTGAGACGGCGTCGGCGAGGGTGC
>CAXTCT010000008.1:0-20674 GCA_964242565.1 uncultured Acetobacteraceae bacterium
CGTGGTCACGGCGCGGCCGAACGCCCGCAACGCCGGCGTGATGCAGGAATGCACGGCCTGGCCGTCGAGGAGCACGGTGCAGGCGCCGCAATCGCCGGTGTCGCAGCCGCGCTTGACATCCATGCAGCCGAGATCGCGCAGGACGGTCCGCAGGCATTGGCCGGCCCGCGGCTGAACCGCGCAGGCGCGGCCATTGACGGCGATGCTGTCCGGCACGGCGCGGATCAATCGACCGCTTCCAGATCGGCATCGATCAGGCCGGGTTGTCGGCGCGGCACTTCAAACCGGGCACGCCGCTGCGCGAGGTGGCGCATGGCGAGCATGGCGCCGGCCAGGTAGGGGCCGGCGATCGGATGGGCCGCGATCATGGACATTATCCGGAGCTTGGGGTTGCCGATCGGGAAGACATCGAGGGTCACGCCCCGGTCGCGCCACATCGCTGCCCGTTCGGGGTCCCCGCCGCGCGCAGACCTGCGCCCGATCGGGCATTCCAGTCCGGATCACGCCACTGGCGGCGATGATCCCGTTCTCCGATCTCGCGGTGACGGTCGAACAGGCCGTAGCAATAATGCGCGCCTGCGCGGCGCACGCAGCCTCGCCGGAGCCCACCGGATCCACGCCGACGCGCGCGGTGACGTTTCCGAGACGCGCCCGCGGCCGGTGGGCCGCCTCATTGGATCGCGCGTTCCGGCTGCTCCCGGCGGCGCTGCTCGAAGCTGGCGCGCAGCATGCGGCGCATCACCATGCCGGGCCGGTCGCTCGGCATGTGGAGCTCCACCCCTTCGCCGACGTCGAGCGGCACCATCGGTTCGGTGGTCTCGAGCACGCGCTTGTCCTCGAGCGTCACCCGTCGGTCGAAGGCCCTCACCTGCTCGGCCGGGACCTGCGCCTCGGTGTCGTTGCGCATCACGAACTGGTTGAACCGGGTGCGGTTATCCTCCATCGGCGTGAGCCAGGTGACGAGGACGTTCTTCAGCCCGTTTGGATAGGCGATCTCGGTGACGCGGTTGAACGGCATCATGTAGTGGCCGGTGGTGCGTCGGACGGTCTTCGCCTCCGTCATGTGCAACGCGCCGCGCATATCCTCGGGATTGCGCACGTCCATCTCGTTATAGGCGACGAAACCGTCCGGCCGTTCCTCGACGCGGGCGATGGAGGGCACGGGATCGGCCGACCCGAAGCTGGTCGCATGCACGAACGAGAGATGGGCCGCGTCGAACTCGTTCTCCATGATGCGCAGCGCCGAGCATTCCCAATCCTCGGAGAACTCGAACACCTGCCGGAAGCCGGGCTGCCCGTATTGCGGCACGTCCGGGATGTCCGCCGACGGCTCCTCGAGGCAGACCCAGACCTGGCCGTAGCGGGCTTCGCAGCGGAACGCGCGGACCCCGAACGGGACCGGCTTGTTCAGCACGTCCTGCGGCACGTGGACGCATTGCCCGTCGCCGCGAAAGGCCCAGCCATGATAAGGGCAGACGATGGCGCCGTTCTCGACGGTGCCGCCGGACAGCTTCGCGGTGCGATGCGGGCAGCGATCCAGCACTGCATGCGGCGCGCCCTCATTGTCCTTCCAGACGGCGATATTCTCGCCGAGCAGGCGGAACGGACGCGGCTTGCCGTCGAGATCGGCCAGCGGGAACAGGCAGTACCAGAAACCACGGAGCGCCTTCTCCTGCGACATCAGCATGCGAATTTCCTTCTATCGGTTCGGCACGGTGACTAAGGGGGCAGCAATTCCCATGCCACGAGGGCGGCAAGCTCCCAAGCCCCGCCCGGGGATCTGGCTGAGCTGCATGTGAATTGCACGGAAATTGCATGCCGGCCCTCGCCTTCGCATTTCTTTCCCGGAGCAAACACACGATGATGTCGGTCCGGCGCCGGACTTGTCTTGCGGCCTTGTCGGGCGCGATCCTGTCGGCAAAGCGCAGGCCCGCACGGGCCGAGCCCGGCATGACCGCGGTGACCCAGCTCGGCTGGCTGCGCAGCGGCGAGTTCGCACCGATCCTGGTGGCCGAGATGCTGGGCTATTTCAAGGCCGAGGGTATCGCGCATCGCATCGTCGACGGCGGCCCGGGCCGCAATCCGATCCCCATCGTCGCGGTCGGCCAGGCGCAGTTCGGCCTCGCCACCTCGGGCCTGCACCTGATCTCGGCCCGGACGTCACCCGACCCGGTCGATATCGTCGCGGTCGGAGCCCTCTACCAGCATTCTCCCGCGGCCTTCATCCGCCTGGCCGACCCCGGTGCGCCCGATCCCACGCCGATGGACCTGGCGGGCAAGAGCATCGGGGTGCAGGCGGGATCGGAGTATTTCGTGCGCGCGATGGCCCGCCGCAACTGGGTGGACGAGAGCAGGATCAGGATCGTGACCGTGCAGGCGACCGCCGAGCCGCTGATGGCCGGCCGCATCGATTATTTCAGCGGCTGGATCACCAACCAGACCTACCAGATCGAGCAGGAAGCGGCGCAGCCGGATGCGCCGCCGCCGATCAAGGGCAAGGTCTGGCGGGCCCTGCGATTCGATCAGTGGGGGCTCCCCGGCTATGCCGACGTCATTTTCACCACCAGCAGGGTGATCAAGGACAGCCCGGGGCTGGTGTCAGGCTATCTGCGTGCCGTTGCCAGAGGCATGCAGTTCATCCTGGACCATCCCGACGATGCGATCGCGCTCGTGGCCGGCCAGCCCGGCCAGATCGAGGACGCGGAAAAGCTTGCCTGGCGCTGGAAGCTGCAGAACCCGCTCTTCACCAGCGCCGAGACGGCGCGTCATGGCCTGCTCTGGATGAACCCGGACATGTGGGACCGGATGGCGTCCTTCCTCGACGGGGTGGGCGAGATCCCCCACACGCTGCCGGCCGGAATGCTGATGACGTCGCGCTTTTTCCCCGGCCGGATCGCCGGCTGATGGCGGCGTCGATTTCCATCCACAACGTCTCGCGTCGCTTCGGCGCCAGCGTGGCCTTGCGGCCGGTGGGGCTGGAGGTCGCGGCCGGAGAGTTCATCGCGCTGATCGGACCTTCCGGATGCGGCAAGACGACGCTGCTGCGCATCGTCGCGGACCTGGAAGCCTCCAGCACCGGCCAGGTCCGCATCGGCCGCGACAGCGCGGCCGCCGCCCGTCGCAGGCGCCAGCTGGGCTTCGTCTCCCAGCGTCCGGCGGTGCTGCCCTGGAAGTCCGCGATCGAGGATGTCGCCTTCACCCAGCGCATGGCCCGCCATGTCGGCTTCCCCGCGGGGCAATTGCTGCGCGAGTTCGGCCTGGCCGGCCACGAGGGCAAGCGGCCGCGCGAGTTGTCGGGCGGCATGCTCCAGCGCGTGAACATCGCCAGCGCCATCGCCCATGACCCGGCCGTGCTGCTGATGGACGAACCTTTCTCCGCCCTCGACGAGATGAAGCGCGAGGAACTTGGCGCCTGGTTCGACCGCGCGCTCGCGCAGCGGCCCAAGACCGTGCTGTTCGTCACCCACCATATCGACGAGGCGGTGCTGCTGGCCGACCGGCTGGTGGTCTTCTCGCCCGCTCCCGGCCGGGTGCTCGAGGTGGTCACCGTGCCCGCGCCGCGCCCGCGCGGGCCGGAGTTTCGCCATGATCCCCGCTTCATCGAAACGGCCGCGCATGTGCGCCGGCTGTTGTTCGGCCAAGCCGGGCACGACGCGTGACGAAAGCCGGCATCGCGACGGGCGCCATGCCCTTCGCACGACCTGCCGAGGCCCTCACGCGGCCGCGCATGCGCAGGTCGCTGATGCGCAGGTCGCTGGGCTCTGTGCTGCGCATGACGCTGCCGATCGCCTCCATCCTCGGCCTGTGGTACCTGGCGATCCTGTTCTCGGGACTGCCGTCATTCGTGATCCCCCGGCCCGAGCGGGTGCTGGAGACCCTGTTCGCGGACCGCGGCTTCATCGCCACCCAGCTGGTCTCGACCCTCGAGGTTGCGCTGCTTGGACTGGTCATCGCCAATATCGCGGGCATCGGTCTGGCGATCCTGTTCGACGCGCTGCCTTTCACGCGCGCCCTGCTGATGCCGGCGGCGATCACGCTGCGCAACATGCCGTACGTCGCCCTGATCACGGTCCTGATGCTGGCGTTCGGCGACACCATCTCCACCAAGGTGACCGTGGTGGCGCTGGCCGGCTTCTTTCCCGTGCTGGTCAACACCATGCAGGGGCTGCGCGCGGCGGACGAGGTGCTGCTCGACCGCATGCGCATCCTCAATGCAAGCTGGTTCGAGACCTTCCGCTTCGTTCGCCTGCCCTACGCCCTGCCCCACATCGTCTCGGCGCAGGAAATCGCAGCCACCGGCTCGATCATCGTTGCCATCAGTGCCGAATGGATGATCTCCTCGAGCGGCCTGGGCTATGTCATCAACCGGGCCATGCAGAGCTACCGGGGCGATCAGGTTTATGCGGTGGCGCTGCTTGCAACTCTTTTGTCCTTTGCCGTCTACACACTGGTCCGCCACGTCGGCCAACGCCTCGATTGGCGCGAGCGCATCGCGGGCCAAAAATGAGCCCGACCGTCGGACCCGACCGTCAAAATGGAGCATCCGGAATGTCAGCATCCCTCAAGAGCCTGCCTGAAGAAATCCCCCTCCTGGGCGAAATCCCCCGCCTTGGCGAAATCCCGCAGATAGACGTCAGCGGGTTGTATTCGTCGGATCCGTCGGACAAGGCGCGGGTGGCGGCACGGATCGGAGCCGCCTGCGACGAAATCGGCTTCTTCTATGCCATCAACCATCATGTTCCGGTGGCCGTCATCGAGGCGGCACGGCTGAAGGCGTGCGAATTCTTTGCCCAACCCGTCGAGGAACGGCTGAAGATCAAGGCCGACCGCAACAATCGCGGCTATCGCGAGCTCGGCGACACCGTTCACAAGAGCGGCAAGATCTTCGCGCGCGACAGCTTCGACCTGGGCTTCCCGGTCAGCGCCGATGATCCCGAAGTGCTGGCCGGCACGCCCCTGTATGCGGAAAACAAATGGCCGTCGCTGCCTGGCTTCCAGGAGGCGCTCTCCGCCTATTATGACGCCTCCTTCCGGCTGGGACTGAAGATATTGGAAGGCTTCGCGATCTACCTGGGCAAGCCGGAGGATTTCTTCAGCCGCCACTTCACCAAGCCGGTCGCGGACATGGTGATCAATCATTATTTCGGCCATAGCCTGGCGCTGAGCGTTGGCGGCAGCGAGACGGCGTCGGGTGCGCATACCGACCACGGCATCGTCACCATCCTCTGGCAGGATGACTCCGGCGGCCTGGAAATCCTGGCCCGCGAAGGCAACTGGGTCGCGGCACCTCCCGTGCCTGGCAGCTATGTCATCAACATCGGCGAGCTGATGAAGCGCTGGACCAATGGTCGTTTCCGCGCCACCGTGCATCGCGTCATACACACCAAGGAGAGCGACCGGCTTTCGATGCCGCTGTTCTGCAACCCGAACTTCCGCACACTGGTGGATCCGCGCCAGCTCGGTGTCGCCGAGGATGAGGCGAACTACGCGCCGGTACTGTCGGGCGATTATCTGGTCTCGCGCTTCCAGGCGACACGCAAGCTGTGGGGTGCGGCTCGCGAGGAGAATGCGGCACTCGCGGACAGCATCGAGATGCCGGCCGACTAGCCGGCCGCCCGCGAAGTTCCGGCAGGGCGGAACCGGAATTGCAGTTCACTCGGCCATCGCGCCGGAGCGGGATGTTCGGCGAGGCGGGCGCGTATGGACGCGACGGCCATGACCGTCCCGCTCCGGTTTGAATGGGTTTGCATCTTTCTCTACGATGGCGCCGCGGCGACCGCGCGATTTTTTTGATCCGATGGCGCTGCTTGCCGCCTTGGCCATGGTGACGGACAAGACCGGGCTGGCCACGACATCTTCGTCCAGCTACGAACAGCCCTATTACCTGGGGCGCCGCTATTTGTCCCTCGATCATCTGAGCAAGCCGGGCGTCGTGGAACATGATCACCGGCGTCAATCCCGCGAGGCGCTCGACCTCGGCTCGGCGCCGATGGCCCGTGCCGACTGCTATGCGCGCGGGCGGAAATTCGCAGGCGTCGCGCCCGGCCGGTGGAACAGGTGGGCGGATGACGCTTTCATCATCGACAGCCGCCGAAGCGGAGAGCCGCGGCCTCGCTCGCCAACCCGCTTGGGAGGGTGAATCTGCCTTTCCAGGATCCGGATGGTCCGGTCCCGCGCCGCGGACGGCTTCAACATCATGCCGCGACATCGCCGGGCAGGCTCGACGATTTCTGCATGCTCGTGGTGCCCGAACTCCGGAGGCGCGGTCTTCCGCCGCGAATAGGGCGGTGCGACACTGCGCGATCATCCCGGGCCGCGGCGCCCGGAGCGGCGCGTCCGTTGACCGGCCACTGCGGAGGCGGCTCTTGATGGCCGCGCCGATAGGCCTTCTCCTGCATCTGTTTCACGTCTTGACGAAGAAGGCCGATGACCGCCTGCAAGAACGCCTGCGCCGTCCTGTTCGCTTCGACGGCATTTTGCGCCACATTGGTGCTTCCTGCCGTGGGCCATGCCGATCCGGCGAGCACGGCCGGAGCCGCGCCCCTGCCGTCCCGCACGACCGCGGAGGATATCCAGGTGATCAGCACGCGGCGCCGCATGGCGGGCGCCGGCCTGATGAAGCAACAATCCGGCGACAAATCCGTCAGCACGGTCTCCCAGGCCTATATCCGAACCCAGGCCTCGATCCAGAACGCCTATCAATACCTGGCTCTCGCGCCGGGAGCCTTGACGCAGACGTCCGACCCGTTCGGCCTGTCGACACAGTCCAGCATCAACGTGCATGGGCTTGGCCAGGACGAACTCGGCTATGTCCTCGAAGGCATGCCGTTGAACGATATCGGCTATTATACCGCCTATCCAAGCCAGTTCATCGACTCCGAAAACATCGACGAGGTCTCGCTCGCGCAAGGTACTGCGGATCTGGATAGTCCGGTCGTCTCCGACGCGGGCGGCTTGATGACGATCACCATGCTCGACCCGTCGATCCATGCGGGTGGCAGCATCGACGCATCCTATGGATCCCTCGATACCAGCCGGGAGTTCATTCGCCTCGATAGCGGACTGATCGGCCATAGTGGCATCCGCGCGTTCCTGTCCTACTCGCACACGGCCTCGGACCAATGGCGCGGCGACGGACGGGTCAAGCGGCAGCATGTCGATTTCAAAATGGTCAAGGAGTGGGGCGACGGCAACCGCATCGCGCTGAGCGGCGAATGGCATGATGGCATCACGCCCTCCTACGACAAGCCGACGCTGGCTGGCTATGACGGGTATGGCGCCCAGTCCGAGGTAAACAACTATGCCGGCAGCTTCAGCCCTGGCAGCTATGATTACTGGAAGGATTATGTGGCAAGCTTCCGCATCGTCTATGTGGCCTCGCCGACCCGGCTGGTGCTGTCGGACAATCTCACGCTGAATGGAACTCCCTATTTCCAGTATGGCTATGGCAACAGCCCCTATGAGGATGTCTTCAACGACCAAAACGCGGTCTATCAGGGCGCGGCCGGCCCGTACGGCACCAGCATCCCGGATGACGCGGCGACCGGCGGGTCGGTCATGGCGAATTTCGAGGACACGCAATATCGTGCCGGCCTGGTCAGCAAGCTCACCTACACGCTGGGCCATAACAGCATCACGTTCGGAAACTGGTACGATTATTCCGACGAGGCTGACATCCAGTCCTATAGCGCCCTGAGCGCCAATGGCGATCCGGCCGATATCTGGGCCGACAACACGGCGCAGAAGCTGCGTCTCGTTTCGGGCCCGCTCGCGGGGAGCCTGCTGCTCTCGAACGCCGATCACGTCATCACCCAGACCAACGAACTGTTTCTGGCAGACAGCCTGAGACTTCTCGACGACCGGTTGAGCATCCAGGCGGGCTTCAAATACGCCATGATCACCCGTCAGGGCGTGAACGAAGTGCCAGGACCGCAATACCAGGCGAACATCAACGACGCCGAACCGCTGCCGCGATTCGGCATCCGCTACCAGTTCAACCCGACCAGCATGATCTTCGCGAGCGCCAGCACCGATTTCCGCACGCCGTCCGAGCAGACATTCTTCAATCAATATTATCAAGGCTCGCTGAGCTATGTGGCAAACACGAACCTGAAATCGGAATACGCGATCTCCGAGACATTGGGTTATCGCTACCAGAGCCCGCGGATCCTGGCGTCGGTGAGCCTGTTCAATTACAACTTCACCAACCGGCAGATCTCGACGCTGGGCGGCGGCAGCGGCTCGGTCAATCAAACCATCAACGCCGGCGGCCAGACGACCCGCGGCATCGATATCGAGGCGGGGCTGCGCCCGTGGCACCATATCAGCCCCTATGTCTCGGGAGAATATCTTCACTCGACGATCGACAACGACCTCGCCGTCGGCGGCGATGTTCTGCCCACCGCTGGGAGGACGGCGATCCGTAGTCCCCAATTCCAGGCGGCTCTCGGCCTGAATTACGATGACGGGAGTTTCTTCGGCCAGTTCAACGTCAAATATGTCGACAGCCAATATTCCACCTTCATGAATGACGAATCGATACCGGGTTATGTCACGAACGATCTTGCCGTCGGCTACCGTCTTCCGAAATTCGGGCTTCGCGGCCGTCCGGAGCTGAAGCTGAACTTCATCAATCTTGGCGGCGATTATCTCTCCGGTGTCGCCAACCCCACGGCGAACGCGAAGCCCGTTGCCGGGAAATTCGGAACCTTGATCGCCGGCTCGGCCCCCACCTATTATGTCTCCTCGGGCCTGGCGATCCTGTTCACCGCCAAGCAGGCATTCTAGGTGCAAGCATGTGATCGACAGCGATGCCGGCCGGACCGGGCCCGAGGGTGCCGGAACATCGCGGATCGACCCTGAACAGCTCGGGCCGGTGCGGGAATTCCTCCGCAACCCGATCGGCCATCACAGCCCCGAGCTCGACGCCATTCTCAGTCATTTGCGGGGGGGTCCGGTTGCGGGCAAATACTGCCTGATCTGCACCAGGCCGCATCAGGAATGGGTCATCGGCCGTCTGGCGGGGCAGCGCAACGCTCCGCCGATCATCGAGGATAATCGGGCGTTCCGCTCCATCGAGGACGCCGAACGCGCGATATTCAGGCTGCGCTGGCTTGCGCAGACCGGCGTGGCACTCGACGAGAGCATGACCTGAACGATGAAGACGTTGATGGGCTATGGCGATGCGATCAGCCTTCGTGCCGGCGGATCGATCGCGTTCAAGGTAAGCAACAGCCTCGGCACCCGCTATTCGGCGCAGATCGTCCGGCTGATCAACGGCGACACCAATCCTGCCGGTCCCGGCTATCATGAGGAAGACGTCCCCGGCGCCTTCTGGTCCCTGCAGGGCCGCGACCAGCCCGTCCGGTGCGGCTCCTGCCTGGTCATCCCCGTCCTTCCGGCGCCGTATCCGGGGAGTTTCCGCCTCGAACTCCTGGCATGGCCGACGACGCCGCAAAAGCCGGATCAGGTGCTGGCGAGCCTCTGGGACCCCGTCGCGCGCAAGGGTTTCCAGCTCGTGCTGGACGGGGGCCGCGGCCTGACCCTGCGGCTCGCCGACGGCCGACGGCCCGAGGCCGTGCTGACGCTGGCACCCACGATGCTGGAGCGCCACTGGTATTGCCTCGAGGCCGGCTTCGACACCGGGACCGGCCGGGCCCTCCTGCGGCAGACACCGGTCCTGGCGGAATATTTCCCGGGCGAATGCCAGGCGGTGGAGGCGCAGCTCAGCCTGTCCGGCGTTGGCGAGCCGCAGGCGCCGCTGGTGTTCGCAGCCCGGCCCGGCGCCCAGGGCGGGTTCGAGGGCCATTACAACGGCAAGATCGAGGCACCCAGGCTCTGGAGCGGCCCCGACGATGCACATCCGGTCGGCAGCTGGGATTTCTCGCTCGGCATCTCCGGCAACCTGATCCGGGACGTGTCGGGCCAGGAGCGGCATGGCCATGCGTGGCAGCTCCCGGCGCGGGGCATGACAGGACATGCCTGGACCGGCGACGTGCGCTCCTGGCGGCACGCCCCCGCGCAATATGCTGCCATCCATTTCCATGACGACGACCTGCAGGATGCGGGCTGGCAGACCGACTTCGTCTGGACACTTCCGCCCGATCTGCCCAGCGGCCTGTACGCGGCCCGGCTGAACAGCGAGACCGATGAGGATCATGTTCCCTTCGTCGTGCGGCCGGGGCCGGACGCCGCGCGCAGCGCGCTGTTGTTCATCGTGCCGACGGCGAGCTACCTCGCCTACGCCAATGAGCATATGGCGCTCGATCTGGATTTCGCCGAACGCGTTCATGACCATGTGCCGGCCTTCGGCCCCAATGATCTTTATCTGGCGGCGCACCGGGAACTGGGCGGCTCGCTCTATGACCGGCATAGCGACGGCTCGCCGATCTTCTGCAGCTCACGCCTGCGGCCGATCCTCAACATGCGCCCCAAGCACCCGTCATGGCTGGGTGGGGCCACGGGCTCGGGCCTGTGGCAGCTGAATGCGGACACGCACCTCCTCGCCTGGCTGGAGGCGGAGGGAATTGCCTATGACTGCATCAGCGACGAGGATCTCGACAGGGAAGCTGCGGCGGGCCTTGCCGGATATCGTTGCGTCATGACCGGGACCCACCCCGAATACTGGTCCACCAGGATGCGCGACGCGCTCGATGGGTTCCGCGCGGAGGCGGGCCGGATCATGTACATGGGCGGCAACGGGCTTTATTGGCGCATCGCCTATGACCCATCCGGCAGCGGCACGATCGAGGTCCGGCGTGGCGAAGCCGGCACCCTTCCGGGCGAGACGTGCCATGCATTCTCCGGCGAGCCTGGCGGTCTCTGGCGCAGGATCGGCCGTCCTCCGCAGCAGAGCATCGGCGTCGGTTTCATCGGCCAGGGTTTCGACGCCAGCAGCTATTACCGCCGTATGCCGGATAGCGTCGACCCGCGTGTTGCTTTCATCTTCGAGGGCGTGCGGGAGGACATCATCGGCGATTTCGGGCTGATCGGCGGCGGTGCGGCCGGACTCGAACTGGACCGCGCCGATTTCAGTGAGGGCACGCCTCGGCACGCCCTGATACTCGCCCGTTCGGAGAAGCATACGAGCAGCTATCTGACCTCGCTCGACATGCTGCCGATCAACTGCCTGGGCACGGAAAAGACCCACCCGATCCATGCCGACATGGTCTTCTTCGAGACCTGGAGCGGCGGGGCCGTGTTCTCGACCGGATCGATCGCCTGGGCCGGCAGCCTGTCGCATGAGGGCTATGGCAACAATGTCGCCCGCATCTCCGGCAATGTGCTTCGACGCTTTCTCGATCCCGAGCCTTTCCGGGCTCCCGAGCCCCGGGCTGTCGAGCCCCGGGCGATCGGGCGCTCCTGATGGAGATCGCCGAGCGGGCAACCGGTGCGGCCAACTCGCTGCCGCACCAGCTCATCCACGAGGAACCACACTGCGCGCCCAGCATCGTGAGTGGGCAAATTTGTTGAAGCGGCTCCTTGCCCGGCTTCTCGCCATGGCCATCGCGGGATCGGCGCTGGCGCCGGCCGACGCGGCACCGAGGCGCGTCCTCCACGTGTCGCTCTACCCCTATATTCCGGAGCCCGAGGCTGCGGCCTTGAGCCTCAAGCAGGGTTTCGAACGCCTGCGTCCCGACGTGATCGTCACCATCACCTTCAACCGGAATTACTACAGCCCGGAGCCATCGAACAAAGGCGTGCTCTATGAAGAGGCCGACATCCACGAGATCGACGACGTCTTCATGCGGGATTTCCTGCTTCGCCATAAGCTCCAGCCGCCCGCGATCCACGGTCTCGGCCCGTTCGATCCCATGGCCCGCGCAGCCGCCACCTATGACGGCGTGACCTGGGGCGTCCCGCACTGGATGTGTGCCGACTTCCTGTTCTATCGGAGCGACAAGACAAGCCTGAGCAGGGACCATTCACTGTCCGGTCTGGAGGCGGCCCTGGGTCCGGAGCATGGGCTGCTGTTGGATATGAAAGGCCAGGCGCAGCTGGGCGAGTTGTATCTCTCCTCGCTGCTCGCCGCCGGCGTCCAGACCCCCGAGGCCACGCTGGCGCTTGTGACACCGACACCCGATCCGGCGATACTGGCCCGCTTGCAGCGCATCCTCGCCCTTGAACCCAGGGGAGCCGGTCGGAACGCAGCCTATGACGCATCGGAAGGTTTCTATGCGCGGCAGTTCGCCCGCCGCACCGCAAGCGCCTTCGTCGGCTATTCGGAAATGGCCCATGAAGTGATCGACGAGGCTGCCGGAAGCTGCCGCGAAGAGGATCGCTGCGTCAGCGCGGACCAGATCCGTGTCGCGGCCTTCCCCTTTGCCGATGGAAGAACTCGTCCGGTCGTGTGGGTCGACATGTTCGCCATCGACGCGAAGCTTCATGGTCGCAAGCTGGACGATGCGCGCGATTTCATCCGGTATGCCGTCTCGCTGCCGGCTTACCGCAGCCTGCTCATTCCCGGCCATGGCGAGGCGCCACGTTACCTGCTGCCCGCGACGCGGGCCGCCCTCGATGATGCGGCGATACGAGCATCGGCCCCGCTATACCCGCGATTCCGTGCGATCATCGACCAGGGTGTCGTCGTCACCACGGCTCATCTGAACGCCACCCTGCACGACGTCGCCAATCGTCTCGACGAAGCATTGCCGCCGGTGCATTGACCTTGGATCGACGCCTGTGTCTCGCCGCGGCTCCCGCCGCCAATGTCAGGCCATGATTTGCGCCGCGTATTGGCTGAGAGGCTGCGGCTTTGCGATGATCCGCTGTGCCAGACAGAATTGCTGGAACGCCTCATAGCGATTCTCGTCCAGCCGGCCCGGATCACGGGCCAAAAGCGGCACGGTCATATTCCAGGCTATTTCGACGTATTCCGCGTCCAGTTCGCTGTGTGCCTGGGCGAACGCCCGCCACATGCCGCCGGGGTCGCTGCGAACGGCGGCGACACCTTCCTGGAGCGCCCCGACGAAGCGCTTCAGCCGATCATCTGCCGCCCGTTCGCGCTGGGCCACAAGAATCAGCTCATCATAGAGAGGCACACCGTGCTCCTCGGGAAGAAACACAACGGGCGTTTGCCCCATTTGCCTGAGCTGGATCACCTCGGCGTTCCGGTAGGCGCCGATAGCGGCGTCGAGCCGCCGGGACAGCAAGGCGGCGACCATGTCGTAATTCACTTTCACGGTCGTGACATCGTTCGCCTTCAGCCCCGCAGAACCGAGCATCACGTCGAGCACCGCCTCCTCCACGCCGGCAACGGAGTAGCCGACGGTCTTTCCCCTGAGATCCGCCAGCGTCTTGACGCCGCCCAGCGCGGTGACGGTGTTGAGCGGCCGGTCGACCAAGGTGGCGACGCGCAGCAGAGGCAGTCCCGCACTCGTGATCATGTTGATCTGCGAGCCATAGCTGACCGCAAGATCCACCTGCCCGGCGGCGACCAGGCGGCACGGCAGGTCCGGGTCGGACGGCGACACGATCCTGACCGCAAGACCGGCCCGCCCGAAGGCACCAATCCGCTGCGCCGCGAACAGGCCGGCATGATTCGGGTTCAACAACCAGTCCAGCATGATTGTCATCGGGATGAGATCCGCCGCCGTCGCGGCGCCTTGGAGACCCGCCGTCGCGGCGCCTTGGAGAAACAAACGACGTGGAAGCATGGGACTGATCTCCGGCGCCAGACACTGACGATGTATACAAGATGCCTTTCCGGTTCACGGCGCCGATCGCTTCGACAGATCAATGGGCAGATCCCGACCAACCGCGAGCCCCAACGCGGCACCCGGTCCGGCGGAATGCCAATCCTCTGCATAGGCGCCCAAAAACCGGGCGGTTAGGCGCTCCACCGCCTTGCTTCGGCGAGGCTTGAGGGTATGTGCATACGAGATAGATGTGGAGCCAGCGTCGTGGGCCTGTTCTTTTGACCGCAGCACTCCCGCTCAGCCGCCGTCAGACCGACAGGCAGGACCATCCCATGTCCGCGGGCATCCCTTCTGGAGGACCGGTTGCGGCACGCGCGCCGAATATTCCACCGGGGCTGCATATTCGCAACCTCGCCTTGCGCTATGACCGTCGCGTGATCTTCGAGAAGCTCGATCTCGATATCAGGGGAGGCGAATTCGTCGTGCTGCTCGGCACCAGCGGCGTTGGCAAATCGAGCCTGGTCAAGATCATCGCCGGCCTCGCCAGGCAAAGCGACGGCACGGTGACGGCCACCGATGGACAGCCGCTTCATCACCGCATTGCATATATGGGGCAGCAGGACCTGCTCTATCCCTGGCTCGACGTCATCGAAAACGTGATGCTCGGCTCCCGCCTGCGCCGGGAGAAGGGCGACAGGCGGCGCGCCCTTGATCTGCTTGGGCGGGTCGGGCTCGCGGATCGCGCCCAAGCCCAACCATCGCAGCTCTCCGGGGGCATGCGCCAGCGTGCGGCGATCGCGCGCACCCTCTACGAGGACCGGCCGATCGTCTTGATGGACGAGCCGTTTTCGGCGCTCGACACGGTCACCCGCGCCCGCGTCCAGGACCTCGCCGCGGAATTGCTGCAAGGCCGCACCGTCCTGCTCATCACCCATGACCCGCTGGAGGCATGCAGGCTTGGCCACCATCTGGTGGTGCTTTCCGGCCATCCCGCGCGACTTGGTCCGCCGATCTCGATCCACGGCGCCACGCCCCGTGCGCCCGATGACGAGGAGCTGCTGCACACACAGGGCCGTCTGATGCGCGCGCTGACCGAACTGGAGCCGGAATGACGCCTCGTCTTTCGGCGGCGCTTCGTCCCTTGGTGACGCTGGTCGGCCTGGTCGCGGTCTGGTGGGTGGCCTGCAAGGTCAGCGGCACGCCCGCCTATCTGTTGCCCGATCCGCAATCCGTGGCACTAGCCCTCTGGAGCCAGCGTCATCTGCTTGCGTGGAACGCCGGCATCACCTTCACGGAGACGTTGCTCGGGCTGCTGCTCGGGACCATGCTGGGATCCCTCGCGGCGCTCGGCATGGTTTTCTCGCCGATGCTGCAGCGCTGGCTGATGCCGCTCCTGCTGCTCAGCCAGGCCATTCCGGTCTTCGCCCTGGCTCCGCTTCTCGTGCTATGGTTCGGCTTCGGCATGGCCTCCAAAGTCGTGATGGCTGTTCTGGTGATTTTCTTTCCCATCACGGCGGCTTTCTCTGACGGGCTGCGCCGGACCGAACCGGGCTGGCTTGATCTGGCTCGCACGATGAACGCGTCGCCCGCCGCGATCCTGCGCCACGTCCGCCTGCCTGCCGCCCTTCCTGCCTTCGGCTCCGGCCTGCGCGTGGCCACGGCAATCGCCCCGATCGGCGCTGTCGTCGGCGAATGGGTCGGAGCATCGGCTGGCCTCGGCTATGTGATGCTCAATGCCGATGCCCGCATACAAACCGACGTGATGTTCGCCGCCTTGCTGGTGTTGGCCCTGATGGCGATCCTGCTTTGGGTAGCGGTCGACCAGATCCTCAAGCGGGTGCTGTTCTGGGCTCCCGACACCACCGCCGTGACATGAAATGCTGACCCTACCTGCCGCTGCGCCTGGCGGCCGAGGGAATCCCGGGGGGCAAATGGAGCACCGGAAAATCGGGATCCACGCGCGGGCAAGGCGGTCCTCGGTCCTCGTCCTGAGCCGTCAGCCGCACTCGATGCGGCATTTCCACTCGCATCCTTGGATGAACAATGGATTTCAAATTCGAACACGCGATGCCGTTCGCGGCGAACACGCTCTACGGTAATCTTCGACGGGATGCAGGCTCCGACTGGCAGGCCTATGTCGGCCATCCATTCGTAGCCTCGCTCGCCGATGGCAGCCTGCAAAGGAAGGAGTATCTTGCCTGGATGGTGCAGGACTATCTCTATGTCGTTCACTATACCCGGGCCTACGCCTTGTTGATCTATAAGAGCGCCACCACAGGGCAGATGCGCAGCGCGGCGGATATCGTCCATGGCCTCCTGAACAACGAGATGTCGCTGCATCGTCGACAACTCGCGCGGGAGGGTGTCACCGAAGCCGAGATCGAAGCGACGCCCGAGACGCTGGAGACGCTCGCTTATTCCCGCTACATCCTCGACCGTGGCATGGCCGGGGATGTTCTGGATCTGACCGTGACACTTTCGGCCTGTCTGGCCGGCTATGGCGAGATCGGCTTGCGCTTGATGAGCGATCCGGGAACGAAGCGCGAGGATAATCCCTATTGGGACTGGATCAAAACCTATGGTGGTGTCGAATATATCCACATGGTTCAGGAGGGACTGCTTCGGCTCGAGGAACTGGCCGAGACCTATGGCGGCGCGGCTCGCTACCCGATGCTCCTGAAACAATTCCGGGAAGCCGTACGTCTCGAGACCGCCTTCTGGAACGCCGGCCGCACAGCGATCTCGTCGGCATCACCAGGGCGCGGATAAATGCGGCGTCAGCAGTTGCGGAAGGTTCCGCTTCGGAATGGCTTCATCCAGGTGCCTAGCTGTTTAGTCCCGGAGTGTGGACAAATGTTTGAGAGGGTGCTTGATCGGATCAAGCGAGAGGAAGAGATGTCCGGCGCGCCGAAGGCCCTGAGCTCACGGACGGCGCAGGTTTCGTACCGGGACCTCCTGCAGGGCGAGTTGAACGGTTTTGCCGCTTTGCCAGGCATTTGCGCCAGCGACCAGCGTCGGCCATGGGATGTCGCGACGGTCCTTCCTTAGTGTCTCGGTCGAGGCGCCGAAGCGTCTGTCGCGGTCGGAAAGCATCTGCTGGTTCACCTGATTATCCTCGACGAAACCCATCATCAATTGCGGGATGCCCACCGGGAAATCAGGGTGACGGTCGATCTGCCAGGTATGCCAGGTCTTGCCATAGGTCGTAACCAGGCTCTCCATGAAAGCGTGGCCCGCTACCTCAGGCACTCCAGGCGCCAGCAGCTCGCCCGACTTCACTTCATAATTGTGGCTGTGCCACAAGCGCTTTTCTTCATCGGGCAGCGTCTTGAAGACGCGCTCGCTGACGATGTACTCGATGCCGATGAGCTTCGCATCCGAGCGGTTGGAATCATAGATCACGCATTGATGGAAGTCTTCGGACAGGTGCGTGCAGAAATGGTTTGCTTCTACCTGCCGGCCCATGTCGTCGGCATAAAAGTGAAAGCCGTTCAGGAACTCGCTCATCGCGCTGATCGGACGCTTGGACTGGACGGCATCGGCAGCCGTGTCCAACATGTGGCTCCTGGCCGTTACCGGCGCTCCAGGTACCGGCGCCTCGCTCCGGGCCAATGCCGTCCTCCCGAGGATTGACACGAATGGCGCCGCCATCGCGGTGGCAACCACGGAGCGACCAAAGCAGCGCCGGCAGGTGAGGTTGTGCATAAGCGACATGTTCGAGGCTCTTTCAAATCGATGCGGCCATGGCACCCGGCGCTCATGCTGTTCTGCCGACGCATCAGGCCGGATGACACACCAGCGACAGGATGGTCGTCCCCGACAACATCAGCATCCCCCTGCTGTCACTATGTGGGCCTGTGGGTCTGGCTCATGGAGATCTGTTATCAGACATCAAGATTGGCGACTTTCAACGCGTTGCTGACGATGAAGTCGCGACGCGGCTCGACGACGTCGCCCATCAACGTCGAGAACACTGCGGCCGCGTTCTCGATGTCGCCTACCTTCACCTGGAGCAAAGTGCGTGCCGCGGGATCGAGCGTGGTGCGCCAGAGCTGTTCCGCGTTCATCTCGCCAAGCCCCTTGAAGCGCTGGATCGCCAGGCCCTTCCGGCCCTGGGCGAGAATGCGGTCATAGGTGCTGGCAGGACCCGCGACGGCCGCCTCGTTGTTGTCGAGCGACAGCATCGCCGGGGCCGCGCCATAATCCTTTGCCAGCAGGTCCATCCGTTCCGCCAGCCACAACACGTCCGCGCTGCGCAGGATGGCGGCTTCAAGGTGATATCGCTCACCCACGCCGCGCACGTCGCGGCCCAGATGCAGGCCAGACGCATCGACCGATACCAGCCACCCCCGCTCCGCCGGAAGCGACGCGGCATTCAAACGGGCGGCTAATGCCTGTGCCCGGGCCTGGCCGTGCGCCACATCGGGCGTCAGGGCGCCGGCAATCGCCGCCTGCTCCAGGATCCAGACCGGGGCCACCACTGAAAGCCGGCGCAATGCGCGCGTCGCGTCATGCAGCCAGGCGGTCTCCCCGGCGAGGTCGCTGCCTTCCAGCACACGACCGTCCGAGTAGGTCAGGCGCGAGTGCGAAAGCGCCTTGTCGAGCAGATATTGCTCGAGCAGGCCGTCATTCTTGAGGTAGCGCTCCTCGTTGCCGCGCTTGGCGCGATAGAGCGGCGGCTGCGCGATATAGAGATGCCCACGCTCGATCAGTTCAGGCATCTGCCTGAAGAAGAAAGTCAGCAGCAGGGTGCGTATGTGCGAGCCGTCGACATCGGCGTCCGTCATGATGACGATGCGGTGATAGCGCAGCTTGCCGATCGAGAATCCGCCCTGCTCGGGCTCGCCGTGACCGATGCCGGTGCCCAACGCCGTGATCAGCGTGCCGATCTCGGCCGAACCGAGCATGCGGTCGAAACGCGCCCGCTCGACATTCAGGATCTTGCCTTTCAGCGGCAGGATCGCCTGGAACCTGCGGTCACGTCCCTGCTTGGCGGTGCCGCCCGCGCTGTCTCCCTCGACCAGGAAGATCTCGGCCTTGGAGGCATCGCGCTCCTGACAATCGGCGAGCTTGCCGGGCAGGGTCGAGATGTCCAGCACTCCCTTCCTGCGGGTCAGTTCGCGTGCCTTGCGCGCGGCCTCGCGCGCCGCCGCGGCGTCCATCACCTTGCCGATGATCGAACGGGCTTCCTTGGGATGGGTCTCGAACCAGTGCGCGATGGCATCCGCCGTCGCTGCCTGCACCACCGGCTGCACCTCCGAGCTGACCAGCTTCTCTTTGGTCTGGGACGAGAATTTCGGGTCCGGCGCCTTGACCGACAGCACCGCCGTCATGCCCTCGCGCATATCCTCGCCGGCCAGGGCCAGCGCGTCCTTCTTGCCGAGCCCTTCGGCATATTTGCCGACCACGCGGGTCAGCGCCTGACGGAAGCCGGCGAGATGCGAGCCGCCGTCCCGCTGCGGGATGTTGTTGGTGAAGCAAAGCATCGTCTCGTGGAAGCTGTCGTTCCAGGACAGGGCGAACTCGACCTTGATGCCCTGGGCGTTCTCCTGCACCAGGGCGGTGATCGGCGGGCTTGCCACCGCCACCTTGCCGCGATCGAGCCATTCAACAAAGGCGACCAGTCCGCCCTCGTAGAAGAAACGCACCTCCTGGACAGGAGCATGACGTTCGTCGCGAAGAATGATCTCGAGTCCCGAGTTGAGGAAGGCCAGTTCGCGCAGGCGACGTTCGATGACCGGGAATTCGAACTCGATTTTGGCGAAGGTCGCGGCACTGGGCTTGAACGTGACGCGCGTGCCGCGTGTCTCGTCGCTGGGGCCGACCACGCGCAACGGCGCCTCGGTCTCGCCATGCCGGAAACGGATCTGGTGCTCGATGCCCTCGCGCCAGATGCGAACATCCATCCATTCCGACAAAGCATTGACGACGGCGGCGCCGACACCATGCAGTCCGCCGGAAACCTTGTAGGAGTTCTGGTTGAACTTGCCCCCGGCATGCAGCCTGGTCAGCACGACCTCGGCGGCGCTGATGCCCTCCTCATGCATGTCGGTGGGGATGCCGCGGCCATTGTCTCGCACCATGACCGAGCCGTCGCCGTTCAGCACGACCGTGCAGGACGTCGCGAATCCGGCCTGTGCCTCGTCGACGGCATTGTCGATGATCTCGAACGCCATGTGATGCAGCCCCGAACCATCGTCGGTGTCGCCGATATACATGCCCGGACGCTTGCGAACCGCGTCGAGCCCCTTCAGCACCGAAATGGACGCGGCATCGTAATTATCCTGGCCGGCTATCAGTGCATTACCCTGCAACGGGACGCTACCCTGAAGTGCGTCCGCGACCGGCTTCGGCGCGGACGCGTTTGCAGACTCGGCGTTTTCGGACATGCCGGCTTGGTGCTCCAGATCTGGCGAGGAATATCAAGGGGGATCATAGCGCAACCGCCTCTGCGGAGCCAGCTTTCCCCTCCGGAAAACCCTCCCCGGCGTGAAGTTTTCCGGCCTCGACACGCAGCATTTCCGCCCTTCCGGCAAGCGGGGCGAATGGTTCGGGGTCGGTTCCGGTCAGCAGCACCGGCGCAGGCAGATCCAGAAGGGCGTCGAACAGAGCGGCACGATGCACAACATCCAGATGCACCAACGGCTCATCCAGAAGCAGCAGCGGCGCTTCGCCGCGCGTGGCGGCGATCAAGGCCGCATGGGACAGTACAACGCCGATCAGCAGCGCCTTCTGCTGGCCGGTGCTGCCGATCGCGGCCGGACGACCGGTTCGCAGGTCGCTCAGCAGAAGATCGGCGCGATGCGCCCCGAGGGCGGCACTTCCCGCCGCCGCATCCGCCCGGCGATTGGACTGGAGCACCAGGCGCAGCCAATCCTCCACGGCCAGCGCCGGCTCGCTTTCCAGGCGGCTGGCGATCGGGCATTCCAGCGCCAGGCGCGCGGGTGGAAAGCCGGTCTGGCCGCCGCCATTGACGACTTCGTTGCGGGCGTTCATCCGGCCGACCAGCGACCGCCGCGCGGCCGACACCGCCACCG
>CAXTCT010000009.1:0-20389 GCA_964242565.1 uncultured Acetobacteraceae bacterium
GCGCTCCTGCTCGCCTGCCTGGCCGCCGTCCCGGTCCTGGTGGCGGCCTCGGCCATCGTCTCGCCGCGCAGCTTCGGCCACCTGGTATTGTTGTTCGAACGCCAGATGGGTCATTTCGGGAGCAGCCCCTATGGCCTGATCTACGCGCGCGCGTTGGTCATGGCCGAGGCCGAACCGCTGACCGGGCGTGGCTTCGACGGCTTTCGCACCGGATGCGCGAACGCCCGCTACTTCCATGGCCTGCCGCCGCTGTCGCCCGAATCCTCGGACGGCGGCGGGGCGGGCTTCTGCGTGCAGCACCCGCATAACCATTATCTGCAGGCGCTGACCGATGCCGGCATCCCGGGCCTGGTCCTGTTCTGTCTGATGGTGGGGTCGTGGCTCGCCGTGCTGGCGCGCGGGCGGGAGGCGGATCCGGTCAGGCAAGCCTTGCGCACCGGCCTGTTCGTGGCCGTGCTGATCCAGGAATGGCCGCTCGCCTCGAGCAGCGCCTTCACCAACATGCCGCTGGGCGGATGGTTCTTCCTGCTGCTGGGGTTGGGTCTGGCAGCCGCCCCGCCCTATATGCAGGCCCCCTCCTATAAGCAGACACGCAAGAAAGGCTGAGATCCATGTCCGACACGATCATGCAAGCGGTTGACCAGGCCGGACTTGTCCCGGTCACCGTGCTGACCGGTTTTCTGGGTGCCGGCAAGACCACGCTGCTGAACCATATCCTGACGGGCCGGCACGGCCGCAGATATGCGGTCATCATCAACGAGTTCGGCGAGCTCGGCGTCGATAACGACCTGGTCGTGGATGCCGACGAGGAAGTCTTCGAGATGAATAACGGCTGCATCTGCTGCACCGTGCGCGGCGACCTGATACGCATCCTGGGCAGCCTGATGAAACGAAGCGGCCGCTTCGACGGCATCATCGTCGAGACCACCGGCCTCGCCGATCCGGCCCCGGTCGCCCAGACCTTCTTTGTCGATGACGAGGTCAAGGCCCGCACGCGGCTCGATGCGGTGGTGACCGTGGTCGACGCCCTGAACCTGCCGGCCCGGCTCGCCGACAGCACGGAGGCGCAGAACCAGATCGCCTTCGCCGACGTCATCGTGCTGAACAAGATCGACCTCGCCTCCGAAGCCGACCTGCTCGAGGTCGAGGCGCGCATTCGGGGCATCAACCGCCTGGCGCGCATCCATCGCGCCGAGCGTGGCCGGGTCGATATCGCGGCATTGCTCGACCAGGGCGGATTCGATCTCGATCGGGCCTTGGAACGGGCTCCGGACTTTCTGGAAGCGGACAGCCACACCCACGACGAGGCGATCCAAAGCCTGTCGTTCGAGCTCGACGAGCCGCTCGATGCCGCCCGGTTCCAGGCCTGGATCGGCGCCGTCCTGCAGGAGCAGGGCCAGGATATCCTGCGCTCCAAGGGCATCCTCGCCTATGCCGGGGAGAATCGCCGCTTTGCCTTCCAGGCGGTACACATGATGGCGGACGGCGATTTCATCAGCCCGTGGAAGCCGGACGAGCCGCGCCGCTCGCGCCTCGTGTTCATCGGCCGCAACCTCAACCGCCCCCGCCTGCGACGCGGCTTCGAGAGCTGCCGCGCCGCCGGCACGGAACAAGCGGGCGCGCCGCGTTCATGAGCGATACGCGCCAGCCGGCCGCGCCGGCGGTCGACCCCCTGCTCCAGACCCGCGGGTTCGTGCGCGAGGCGGAGGCCTTCATCACCGCCTGCGCCATCTCCCGCGATTCGAGCCTGATCGCCTTTGCCACCGGAGACGGGATGCTGCATCGCGCGGCAAGCCGGGACGCCGCAGGACCCTGGAGCCGCATCGAGGCGCATGAAGGCTCCGTGCTCTCCCTGGCCCAGGATGTCGGGGCGCAGGATTTCCTCACCGGCGGCGATGACAACCGTCTGTGCCGGATCCCCGGCGGTGGCGCCGGCGACGCCGTCCGCGAGTTGTCGCGTGGACGGCGCTGGGTCGAGCATGTCGTCAGCGTGCTCGATGGCCGGACCGGCCTGATCGCCAGCGCCCACGGCAAGCAGGTGGAATTGCGCGACGCGCCGGGACAGCTGATCCGCAGCTTCGAGCATACGTCCACGGTGGCGGGCCTGGCCTTCGATGCCAAGGGCAAGCGTCTGGCCGCGGCTCATTACGGCGGCGTGTCATTGCGTTTCGTGAACACCAAGGCCGACACGCCGCGGTTGCTTGCCTGGAAGGGCAGTCATATCGGGGTCGTCATTCATCCCTCGAGCGAAGCCGTGGTCAGCGCCATGCAGGAAAACGAGCTGCATGGCTGGCGCCTCGCCGACGGCCACAATATGCGCATGAGCGGCTATCCGCAGAAGACGCAGTCCCTGTCATTCTCGCGCAACGGCCGCTGGCTGGCCACGTCGGGTGCGGACGCGATCGTGCTCTGGCCCTTCTTCGGCGGCGGCCCGATGGGCAAGGCTCCCACCGAACTCGCCGGTGTGCCCGGCAGCGTCTGCACCCGGGTGTCGTTCCATCCGCAGCACGAACTGGTGGCGGCCGGTTTCGCCGACGGCACGGTGCTGATGTCAGACGTGGCCTCCGGCCGCGTGCTGCCGGTCTGCGGCCCGGCGGGGGGTGCCCACGCCGCCGTGTCCGCACTCGCCTTCGCGCCCGACGGCGCCACGCTCGCCTTTGGCACGGAGGCCGGGCGCATGGCGATCATCAATCTATCGGCCTTGCAAGCCAGTTCGTAAGTCAGGGGATTAGGCCGGGACGCCTAAAACGGACAGGTTAAGGATATCTAAAGGATAACGAAGTCATAGTAGTAATTTGCATCTCCCTAATAGCATGATGGTTCCGTTGCACCCCCGCAAAGGAGTTTCCCATGCTGCTCAATCGCATTGCCAATGATTACCAGACCCCCGCCATGTCCGTGCTGCCCGGAGCCGGAGCCCCGAGGGAGGTCGCATTCCACCAGTTCGAACATCTCGATGTCGGCTATGATGCCGCGCTGCGCACGTGCTGGGCCTATGGGCTGATCGGCCAAAGCAACGGACGCGTCACCACCGGCCTGATGTGCGATATCCAGGCCATGCATGCCGACCTGCGCAGGGTGGCCACGGCCCGCGCCGAGGCGCAACAGGACCCGATGCAGTATTTCGTGCTCGGATCACGCCTGCCGGGCATCTACAACCTGGGCGGCGACATCGTCTTCTTTGCTGACCGCATCCGGGCGGGCGACCGTGCGGCCATGCATGCCTATGCCCATCAATGCATCGACGTGGTTCATGCGAACTACTCGGCGTTCAACCTGCCGATTGTCACCATTGCCCTGGTGCAGGGTGACGCCCTCGGCGGCGGTTTCGAGACGGCACTTTCCCACGATATCCTGGCGGCCGAGCGCAGCGCGCGCCTCGGCCTGCCCGAGATCCTGTTCAACCTGTTCCCCGGCATGGGAGCCTACAGCTTCCTGTCCCGCCGCATCGGTGGTCCGGCCGCCGAGAAGATGATCCTGTCCGGCAACCTGTACACCGGAGCCCAGCTGCATGACATGGGCGTCGTCGACGTGCTCGCGGAGGATGGCGAGGGCGAGGCGGCGGTGCGCGATTATATCGAACGCAACAGCCGCAAATTCAACGCCCAGCAGGCGATGGTCCGGACCCGCCGGCTTGTCAACCCGGTCACGCTCGACGAGCTGCGCGGCGTGGTGGACATCTGGGTGGAAACGGCGATGTCGGTGACGGAGCCGGACCTGCGCAAGATGGAGCGACTGGCCCAGGCGCAGCAACGCAGGCTGTTGCGTCCGGCAATGGCGACGCAACAGCAGCACGCGGCCGAATAGGGGAATGATCAACCGGACAACTCGGCCTGCTGGGGTTCCAGCCTGTTCCATTCCCGTTCAAGCGCTGCCAGTTCCTGGCGCAGCCAATGCATCAGGACGGGCCCGGCACTTGCCAGGTTGGCCTGGTTGATCTCGCGTGACACGGCGCCGCGGCGAAGCGATTCGGCGCCGATGTTGGCTGCACCACTGCACAAGGCGTGCATCTCGAACCGGAATGCCGTCATGTCCTGCGCTTCGACGGCCGCGCCGATCCGGCCGATCAGCTCGTGGACGTCCATAATGAAGCTATGCAGCAGCCCGCTGACGAACTCCGGCCCTCCAAGCCTGCGCAACTCGGCGAGAACCTCGATGTCGAGCGTCGGAAACCTGGCCACGAAACGCGGGTGATCGGCGATCTGCTGCACGGGGCTGCCATGCGCCGCTGGTCTTGTATCCGTGCCGACCAGCGCATCGATCGTGGCCATCAGGTGTGCCGGGGTAAAGGGCTTGGTGATGCAGCCATCCATTCCGACCTCGGTGCATTTGCGCGCCATCTCCGCCGTCGCGTCCGCCGTGAGGGCGACGATGGGCAGATGCGGGCTGGCCGGGCCGCCGAGGCGGAACAGGCGTGTCGCCTCCATGCCGTTCATGCGGGGCATGTTGATGTCCATGAGAACGATGTCGAATGGCTGGGCCTCCATGAGATCCAGCGCCTGGTTGCCGTCTTCGACCAGACAGACCTGATGTCCGGACCGTTCGAGGATCTTGCCGACCACACGCCGGTTGATCTCGTTGTCGTCCGCAACCAGGATCTGCAGTTGACGCTGAGCCCCCCGGATGCCGCCGGACACCCCGTCACCCGGCAATCCCTCGCCGGGCAAGGCCGCACCGGGCATCCCATGGGCGGGCCGCGTGCCCGGTCGTGCCGTCATCGCGCTGGCCAGATGCCAGGCCTGGGCGAGTGCCTTGTCCGAGGCCGGGAGCGTCAGGGTGGTGATGAAGTTCTGCTTGAGCATCGCGCGCGGCAAAATGGTTCCGTTCGCATGCGATAGCAGAATGCGCGGCATGGCGGCTTGCGGATCGAGCCGGTCCAGCAGCGCGCAGTCAGCCAGCAGGTCATCGCCCGGATTGCGCCGGTGGATGAACAGCATCTCCTCGCCCGGCCTTGCGGCGGAAGAGCCGAGCGCGTCCTGCGGTCCAGCGACGTGCCGTATGGTGAAGCCGCCGCGACGAAGCTGGTCCTCGATGGCCCCGATCTGCGCCGGGTCGTCGCACAGGAGCATGCCCGCACGTGGTGCCGGGGAGGGCACATGCCCGGTGGCTTCATCCGGGAGTGCTACCTCCGGGGGGGCCGCCTCCAGTTTCAGCGTGAACCAGAAACGGCTGCCCTGGCCAGGCTGGCTTTCCACGCCGATCTCGCCCTGCATCAGCGTGACCAGCTGCTGGGAAATTGCAAGCCCGAGCCCGGTGCCCCCGAAGCGGTCCAGGATGCTGGCGTCTGCCTGCGAGAACACCTCGAAGATGCGCTGCTGGGCGTCCAGGGCGATGCCGATGCCGGTATCGCTGACCTCGAAGCGGAGCCGCGGCGACTGGCTCGATGCAACCGGCGCGAGCCGCTCCACCGACAGGCAGACGCTGCCCGCCTCCGTGAACTTGACCGCGTTGGCGGCGAAATTAAGCAGGATCTCGAACAGGTGCTTGCGGTCGCCGAGGATGCGCAGGGGAACGTCCTCGCCGACGTGGACGCGAAGCTGCAGCGATTTAAGGCGGGCCTGGATAGCCACCAGATTGCGGATTTCCGCGACCAGCCCGGCAAGATCCAGCGGCTCGTGCTGCACCGGCATCAGCCCTGCCTCGGCACGGGAGAAGTCGAGCACGCTGCCGATCAGCGACAGCAGGGCCCGGGTGCCGGACCGCATCGCGTCGAACAGGGAATGCTGTTCCTCGTCCAGGGGAGTGCCTTCGAGCAGGGAAAGCGAGCCGAAAATCGCGTTCAGGGGTGTGCGCAGCTCGTGGCTGATCGCGGCCAGGAACAGGCTTTTGGCCTGGTTGGCCTCCTCGGCCTGCAGACGCGCGCGGGAAAGCTTGCGGATCAGGGAACTGTTATAGATCGGCAGGAATATGAGGGCCGCCAGCCCACCCAAACACAGCCCCGGCTGGTGGTACCAGTAGGGGGTGCTGACGACGACGGCGGCAAAGCCCGCGAAGGCCAGCCCCATCCCGAGGAACAGCGGCTTGAGGCCGAACCTGAAGCCGTTTCCCTGGATCACCCAGAGATACATCGGAAAGAATGCCGCGTTGCGCGGGCCATCGATATGCATGCCGAAGGACGGCAGGCCGAGGTCGGCGACCAGGGCGCAGACCAGTGTCGCATCCAGCGTTCGAACCGGCCCGCGGCGCAGCCAGGCAAAGGCGGCGCAGGAAAAGCCGGCGAAAGCGGCGAATACGATGAGCGAACCGTGGCGTGCGCCGGCCACAGCCAGATAGATCGCGAACAGGACGCTGAAAGCGAGTCGGTTGACGGCCATCTCCTGCCCATGGCGGAGGCGGCTGCCGTTCACGGTTGCATCGTGATTCATGGACGCTCGGTGGCCAGGCTCTCGGCGGCCATAATTTCGCTCAGCAGGGTATCGCCGGCCGAGGCATCGGGGGCCGCATTCCCGCCTGCCCCCCTTTCCCGGATCCGGCCCATGTCGACAAGGTTCTTCTCGGCCGCGCCGATGCACGCATTCTCACGCAGCAGGATCGCTTCCATTTCCGCACACGGCACCGGACGGCTGAAATAATAGCCCTGAATTTCGTCGCAGCCTTCCTGGATCAACGCGCTGAGCTGGACGACGGTCTCGACCCCTTCCGCCATCACGTTCATGCCCAGGCTGTGGCCCAAGGTGATGATGGCGCGCATGATGGCGGTATCCTGCGTCACGACGCCCAGACCGTCCACGAAGGAGCGGTCGATCTTCAATCGGTCGACGGGGAAGTTCTTGATGTAGTTCAGCGAGGAATAGCCGGTCCCGAAATCGTCGATCGCGACCCGTACGCCAAGTGCCCGAAGTGCCGTAAGCACCGAGGACGCGGCCTCGAGATCTTCCACCAGATCACCCTCCGTGAGCTCAAGCTCCAGCAAGCTCGGGTCGAGTTGGGTCTGGGCCAGAACCTCGATCACCGTGCCGAGGATGCCGCGCTTGTCGAGGTCCGTAGGCGACAGGTTGACGCCAACGCAGACCGGTGGAAGGCCCGCCGCATGCCAGCGGGCGGCATCCGCACAGGCCTGGCGCAGGACCCACTCGTCCAGCATCGGGATCAGGCCGCTATCCTTGGCCGCAGGCAGGAACTCGCCGGGCATGACCAGCCCGTAGCCCGGCCGGTTCCAGCGCACCAGGGCCTCGACGCCGCTGACGCGGCCGGAAGCAAGCGTCACCTGTGGCTGGTAGTGCAGCACGAATTCGTCGTTGGCGAGGGCGTGGCGGAGGTCGGCCTTGATCTTGATGATCCGGCCCACACGCTCGTTCAAGGCGGGGACGAACAGCCTGAAGCCGGCGCGCCCCTCGGTCTTGGCCTGGTACATCGCGAGATCGGCGCTGCGCAGCAACTCCTCGACTTCCGAGCCATCCTGCGGATAGCGCGCGATGCCGATGCTGCAGCTGATGTGTATCTCCTCGCCGCCATACAGGAAGGGCGCGCGCATCGCTGCGATGAACCGTTCCGCGAGCGCTTCGGGCATTTCGTCATTGCCGCTGCGATCCTGCAGGATGGCGAACTCGTCGCCGCCCAGGCGTGCCATCAGGTCGGCCGGCCCGATCAGCCCCCCCAGCCGACGCGCGACCTCCTTGAGCAGCAGGTCGCCGATCTGATGACCGAGCCGGTCATTGGCTTCCTTGAAATGGTCCAGATCGATGAAATGCAGGGCCACGGACGCTTCGGTCGCGGACGATCCCGAAGGGGACGCGACGGCGTGGCGCGATCCGGTGGCGAGGCGGCGTTCCAGCCGGTTGCGCAGCAGGGAACGATTGGCCAGACCGGTCAGGCTGTCATGGTTGGCCATGTGCAGCAGATGCTGCTCGGCATGCTTGCGGTCGGTGATGTCGAGCGAGGTGGTCAGCACGCAGGCACCGCCGGCCTGGCCGTTGTTCAACGGGGATTTCGTCGTCAACAGGATGCGCCGCGCACCGGTCTGGTCGGCGACCTCCTCCTCGTAGGCCGGCAAGGCGTTACCGGTACGATACACCAGCTGGTCGAGCGACCGGCTCCTGATCGCGTATTCCGATCCGAACACCTCCGAAACACTCTGTCCGACCAAGGCGACGGGGGAGGCGCCGGCCACCAGCGCGTGCATGGCATTGACAAAGACATACCGGCCTTCCCGGTCCGTGGCGCTGATGAAGGCGGGAACGGTATCGATCACCTGGATGAGCGACTCCCGGCTGTCGCGGAGCATTTTCTCGCGCGTACGCTCGCTGTCCTTCAGGTCATGCTCGAGCTTCTGCGCCCGGTTCGCCAGCATCCGATGCTGGTTGTGCATGCGCAGCATGTTGCGCGCGCGGGTCACGAACTCGGCGTGATCGACCGGGCTGCGCAGGAAGTCGGTCGCGCCGGCCTGCAGGGCGGCGAGCCGGAAAGCGCGATCATCATAAGCGGTGATGACCAGCACGGGGACGTCCGCACAGCCGGCGGCCTCGCGAAAGCGGCGGGTGAACTGAGCGCCGTCGAGCATCGGCATCTTGTAGTCGGTAATGACGAGATCGGGCATATTCGCACCCGTCCAGCCCAGCGCCTCGACCGGATCGCCAAAGGTCCGGACGGTAATCTCATCTTCTATCGTGCCGGCCAGACGGGCGTAGATGTGCCGGTTGCTGGAGAGATCGTCGAGGATGACAACCAAGGTCACGGTTGCACCGGTTCCGGCCGCCTCAGCGGTCGCTCCTTCGCGTTATTTACCTCAGTCCAAGACATCATAACGATAGATGCTCTCACAGCGAAGCCGCTTTAACCGGTAACATCTCCAGCGGCTTGAATCGAGCCAAGCCGACATCGGCACCAGAATGCAAAATAAATGATAGCTAAATTGTAAACACACTGGAAGAAACTCGTCCCGCGGTTCCTGCAGCGCAGACCGGCGTGAAGAAGACCGGCGACAACAGACCGGCCAAGGGACGTCATGACGATAGGAGGGCCGGATTTGTTCCCTATATGTTCTTGACAGCGTGGGAAGCAGCCTTGCAGGATGGCGATGATCCGAGCTTGGATCGAGACCGGAGGTCCAGGGATGCAACAGCCTGCCAGCACGGCTCCGACGGCTGTCCGGAAGGGCCGCGGGGTTTCCACGAACTGCGGCAACCGCTTCGATCGCCTCGAACTGCAGGCTTTCGATGACGGCTGGGGCAGCATCGCCGAGGAAATCCTGGCGCCGCCGCCTGTCGCCACGACCCTGACGCCGGACCGGAGCCGAAGCGCGATTGCGTGGAATTCATCCCCCGACCTGAGCTTCGACCGTTCGATCAATCCCTATCGCGGCTGCGAGCATGGCTGCGTCTACTGCTATGCCCGCCCCAGCCACGCCTATCTCGGCCTTTCGCCCGGTCTCGATTTCGAGACGAGGCTGACTTTCAAGCCGGACATCGCGAAACTCCTGGAGCGCGAGCTGAGCAAGCCGGGCTACGTGGCCCGTCCGATCGCACTCGGCTCGAACACCGACCCGTATCAGCCGGTGGAGCGTACCCTGGCACTTACGCGCTCGGTGCTGGAGGTGCTGGAGCGTTTCGCCCATCCGCTCAGCATCGTCACCAAATCGGCCGGCGTGTTGCGCGACAGCAACATACTCGCACGCATGGCCGAAAAAGGGCTGGTGCGCGTCTGGCTGTCGGTCACCACGCTCGATCCCGGACTGGCGCGCCGCATGGAGCCTCGCGCGGCGACGCCGTCCCGCCGGCTGTCGACAATCGCGGCCCTTGCCGGAGCGGGGATCCCGACGGGTGTGCTGGCGGCCCCGATGATCCCCGGACTGAACGACAGCGAGCTGGAGCACATCCTCGAGGCCTCCCACGCTTCGGGCGCGCGCGACGCGGGCTATGGGCTGCTGCGCTTGCCCCTGGAAGTGCGGGAGATGTTCGACACCTGGCTGCACCAGCATTATCCGCGGCGTGCGCAGCATGTGCTGAACCTGATCCGCGAGACGCGCGCCGGGGCGCTCAACGACAGCCGCTTCGGGGATCGCTTTCGCGGCAAGGGGGTCTATGCGGACCTGCTCGCGCAACGCTTCGCCCGAGTTTCGCGTCGCCTTGGCCTGACCGACCGCATCACCCTGGAGACGGCGCTTTTCCAGCCGCCGCCAGCCTCTGGACCTCCCGGTCGCAAGACCCCGGCACAGATGGCGCTGTTCTGAAGATACCTCCCGGACGAAGCATCGGGCGATCCCCCGGGTCTTGCCGGGACGACGTCGCTGTTCGCCGCACATCCGAGGCGCAGGCGTGTCCTGCCCTTGCCCTCGCCGGACCCAGCGCTTCGTTCAGTCCGCGGATCGGGAAGCAAGCGGAAACGGCAGGCGCGGCCGCAGCGGGGCGCGGGACAGCAACCCGGCCACCATAATCGCCGGGGCGGCCAGGGCCGTCACCCCCAGCACGCCGAGACCAACCAGGCCGGCCAATGCGGTGTCGCGCTGGCGGCTGGTCCAGAACTCGCGCCGGGTGGATTTCACGCGGTCGGCGAAGCGGCCATCGACGCCGGGGTCGCCGCCGACCGGGATGAACAGGTTGCCTTCCGGAACCTTGGGTGCTTCATGCTCCTCGAGTTGACTGTCCCACATCGTGGCCGCCTTGCGGTCCAGCGCGCCGGGCGCCAGCGCCTGGCCAAGGGCCATCTGCACGGTGGAACGGCCGACCAGTATCTCGCGCCGCCGATGTTCGGCCGCAAACAGCACGGCGGCGGCACATAGTCGCGGGTCGAACACCGGGTCGGGCGCCGTCTGAAGCTGGCCGGTGTGGTTGCGCGCCCAGTCGAACTGCGGGGTGTTCACGGCCGGCAGGTAGACGATCGTCAGCTGGATGTTTTTCAGGCCGTCATGGATGAGCTCCGCGCGGATACTGTCGGTGAAGCCGCGCACCGCGGCCTTGGCGCCGCAATAGGCCGATTGCAGCGGCGCCGACCGGAACGCCAGCCCGGAGCTGATCTGGATGATGGTGCCGCGTCCCCGCGGGGCCATGTGGCGCAGCGCGGCCAGCGTGCCATGCACCTGGCCGAGATAGGTCACGTCGGTCACGCGCCGGAACTCGTCCGGGGTGATGCTGCCGGCCGGGCTGACCAATGTTGCCATCGCGTTGTTCACCCAGGCCGTGATCGGACCTAGCTCGAGCTCGAAGCGGGCGGCGGCGGCATCCACCGCGGCGGCGTCGGCGACGTCGGCCGAGATCCCGAGTGAAGCGACGCCAAGCCTGGCCAGCTCGGCCTCCGTGCTTCGCAAACGGGTCTCGTCGCGGGCGATGATGCCGACCGACCAGCCCTTGGCGGCGAAGAGGCGCGCTATGGCCCTGCCGATGCCGACGGTGCCGCCTGTCACGATCACGACCTTGTTCATGGGGGCTCTCCTGCCGGGTTCGCAGGCACAACTCGGGATCGGCCACTATGTTTGGAGGCTGCGTCGCCGCGCCGCAGAAAATGATGGGCTGGCAGGAAGCCGGGTCCGAACGAGGAGGACCCATGATGATCAAGTTCGCGCCCGAGTACACGTCGCTCAATCCGAACCACAAGGAGCGGCACGCCTTCAGGACCGGATTCGATCAGCAGGCCGGAAGGCGCGGATCGAGCCTCATGCGGGCGGGCCTCTGGAGGTGCCGGTCGATCCTCGCCATCCTGCCGCGCGCTATCGCCAGGCGCCGCTGACCGTTCATGGGCCATGGCCCGACCGCGCCGCCGTCATCCTCAACCGGCAGCCGCAGCGTTGCCCCCGGGCCACGACCACGCGCTGATCGACGAGATCAGGATCGCCTTGTCGAAGGGTTTCGTCCCGATACCGGCTGATGGAACCGGCATGGGCCGGAACCAGGGTTGCCCGCAGGGTTCCGGGTTCCCGCCCGGATAGGCCAGGGAGGTCATGCGGGGCTCAGGGCAACACCACGACACCCTTGTGCTTGGCTTTCTGTTCCGGCTCGACATGGATGTTGATCAGCGCCTCGCCGATCTCGCGGCGCAGCGCGAGCTCGATGCGGTCGCAGATCTCATGCGCGGTCAGCACCGCCATCTGTCCCGGCACCACCAGGTGGAACTCGATGAAGGTCATGGAGCCGACACAGCGTGTGCGCACGTCATGGGCCTCGATGGCGCCCTCGGCGTTCTGGGCGATCACCTGCCGGATCTCCTCGACGGCGCGCGGGTTGGTGACCTCGTCCATCAGGCCGCCGATCGATACGCGGACCATCTCGAAGCCGACCCGCAGGATGTTCACCGCCACCAGCGCCGCCAGGAGGGGGTCCAGCCATAGCCAGCCGGTCAGCGGCAACAGCGCGAAGCCGGCCAGCAAGGCCGCCGAGGTCCAGACGTCGGACATCACATGCTGGCCGCCCGCGGCCAGTGCCGGGGAGCGACGGCGGCGTCCGACCCTGAGCAGCACCAGCGCCCAGACGCAGTTGAGGACGCCTGCGGCGGCATTGAGGGCGATGCCCTTGAGCGGCGCGCGCGGCAGATGCGGATGCTGCCAGCCGAGCCAGGCCTCGTGGGCGATGGCGAACGACGTCAGCAGCACCAGCACGCCTTCGGCCACCGCGGAAAGATATTCCGCCTTGTAGTGACCATAGGGATGGTTGGCATCGGCGGGGCGCGCGCTGACCGAAAGGGCCAGCAGCCCCGCCCCGGCGGCGACCACGTTGATGATGCATTCGACCGCGTCCGAATACAGCGCCACGCTGCCGGTCACCGCATAGGCCGCGTATTTCACCGACAGGGCAATGAGGCTGACGCAGACGCTGCCCCAGCCGAGCTTGAGCAGCTGGCTCATCGGCCAGGCTAGACGGTGCCGCCCGGCGCGAGCGCGCAGGGTCCGGCCTGGCCGTGCTCGATCTGGAAGGTCGCATGGCCGATGCCGTAACGGCGCCGCAGATCCTCGGCGGCGCGATGCAGCAGCCCGTCATCGGTGGGCAGATCGGGTCGCACCAGATGCGCGGTCAGGGCGGTCTCGGTGGTCGACATGCCCCAGATATGCAGGTCGTGCAGGTCGGTCACGCCCGGCAGCTGGCGCAGGAAACTCTCCACTTCGGCGTGGTCGATGCCGGCGGGCACCGCGTCCAGCGCGAGGTCGAGCGAGCCTCGAAGCAGCGACCAGGTGCCGGCGACGATCACCGCCGCGACCAGCAGGCTGATCACCGGATCGATCCAGCGCCAGCCCGTACCCCAGATCGCGGCACCCGCCACCACCACGGCGAGCGCCATCAGCGCGTCCGACGCCATGTGCAGAAAGGCGCCGCGTATGTTGAGGTCGCCATGGCGGCCGGCGGCGAACAGCAGGGCAGTGCCGCCGTTGACCACGATGCCGACGGCGGCGACGATCATGATGATGGTGGCGGCCACCGGCTCCGGCGTGATCAGCCGGCGCACCGCTTCCCAGGCGATGCCGCCGGTGACGACGAGCAGGATGATGGCATTGCCCAGCGCCGACAGGATCGAGGAGCGGCGCAGGCCGTAGGTGAAGCGGCCGGACGGCAGCCGGCGCCCGAGGCTCTGGGCGATCCAGGCGCTGGCCAGGCCGAGCACGTCGCCGAGATTATGCCCGGCATCGGCCAGCAGCGAGAGGGAGTGCGCCAGCACGCCGAACACGACCTCTCCGGCGAGGTAGGCGACGTTGAGGACGATGCCGATGGCGAACGCGCGGCCGAAGCTCGCGGGCGCATGATGATGTCCTCCTGGAGCATGCCCTCCCGGTCCGTGGGTATGCCCCGCGTGATCAGGGGTGTGGGCGTGGCCGTCGTGGATCCGCGGCCGGGTTTGCCCGGGGGTCTGCTTTGGGGTCATGATCTGCCGTTCGGAAGCCCTGAAGCTGCCTCGATACGGGATCGGGCAGCCATATGGTAGCATGTTCAGGCTGGCGAGCCGCCCCGCGCCCGCGCTACAGAGCCGCGATGCGAAGGCTGGCGCGATGCTAAGGCTGCCACGATGCTGCGATTGAATGAACTCAAGCTGCCGCTCGACCACGCGCCGGACGCGATCGAGCGCGCCGTGGTCGAGCGGCTGCGCCTGGAGGCGGGAGAGCTGCTGTCGTCGAGCATCGTCCGTCGCGGCCACGACGCCCGCAAGCGCGGGGCGATCAGTCTGGTCTATCATGTCGATCTGGAGCTGCGCGACGAGGCGGCGGTGCTCGCCCGCAACAGCCACGACACCAAGCTGATCCGGACGCCGGACACACGCTATCGCTTTGTCGCGGGGCCCGCCGTGGCGCCGGCGCGGCGGCCGGTCGTGGTCGGCGCCGGTCCCTGCGGCCTGCTCGCCGGGCTGGTGCTGGCGCAGATGGGACTGCGCCCGATCATCCTCGAGCGGGGCCGGCTGGTGCGGCAGCGCACGGTCGATACCTTCGCCTTCTGGCGCGGCGGCGCGCTCACGCCGGAAAGCAACGTGCAGTTCGGCGAAGGCGGCGCCGGCACTTTTTCCGACGGCAAGCTGTACAGCCAGATCAGCGACCCCAGCCATTACGGGCGCAAGGTGCTGGAGGAGTTCGTCCGCGCGGGCGCCCCCGAGGAGATCCTGTCCGCGGCGAAGCCGCACATCGGCACCTTCCGCCTGGTCAGCATGGTCGAGAGCCTGCGCCGGAGCATCGAGGCGCTCGGCGGCGAATACCGCTTCGAGAGCCGTGTCGTCGATTTCCACGTCGACGGCGCCGACCCCACACGCCAAGCACGCGGCCGGCGCCGGATCGCGGGCCTGGGGCTGCAGGACGGCTCGGTGATCGAGACCGGCCACGTCATCCTGGCGATCGGCCATAGCGCACGCGACAGCTTCGAGGCGATCCATGCCGGCGGCGTGACGATGACCGCCAAGCCGCTTTCGATCGGCGTGCGCATCGAGCACCCGCAGTCGCTGATCGACGCCGCCCGCTTCGGTGACGTCGGCCGCCATCCCAGGCTGGGTGCGGCCGACTACAAGCTGGTGCATCATGCGCGCAACGGGCGCGGCGTCTACAGCTTCTGCATGTGTCCGGGCGGCACGGTGGTCGCGGCCGCATCCGAGCCCGGCGGGGTGGTGACCAACGGCATGAGCCAGTATTCGCGCGCCGAGCGCAACGCCAATGCCGGCATCGTGGTCGGGCTGACGCCGGCGGATTTCGGCACCTATGCCGGTGGGTTCGATCCGGACGGCCCGCTCGCCGGGATCGGCTTCCAGCGCCACTGGGAGGAGCGCGCCTTCGTTGCCGGCGGCAGCCTCTATCGCGCCCCGGCCCAGCGCGTTGGCGACTTCCTCGCCGGACGCGCCTCGACCGGACTCGGGGACGTGATCCCCTCGTACAAGCCCGGTGTCACGCCCACGGATCTCGCCGCTTTCCTGCCGGACTACGCGGTCGAGGCCATACGCGAAGCCCTGCCGCAGTTCGACCGGCGCATACGCGGGTTCGCCCTCGGGGACGCGGTGATGACCGGGGTGGAGACGCGCACCTCGTCACCGTTGCGCATCCCGCGTGGCAGCGACGGGCAGAGCGTGAACACGTCGGGCCTGTTTCCGGCCGGGGAAGGGGCGGGCTATGCCGGGGGCATCCTCTCGGCCGGCGTCGACGGCATCCGCGCGGCCGAAGCGGTGGCGCGTGCCATGGCCGCGGGCGCTTCCACGGACAGCGGGGTGCCGATCCGCAACCCATGAAGTGATCGCGGTTACAAAAAAAAACCATTTGAAATAATTGATACGCAGGACATGGTCGTCGTGATCAAAATCGGGACCCTGCCATGCGATTAAACAGACTCTCCGTTTCCCTGATGGTGGCTGGCATAGGCGCCACGACGGCCTCCGCCCACGCCGCGACGATGCAGCTGGTGGCCGCCGTGGCACCCGGCCAGTCCGTCGGCTTCGACGTCATCCTGCCGTTGCGGGACCGTTCGGGTCTCGAGGCTCTGCTCAAGGCGCAGCATGATCCGGCATCGCCCTCGTTTCACCGGTGGATCACGCCGGAGCAGTTCGCCCGGCGATTCGGGCCCGATTCGGCCACGATCGGCCGTGTCGCGGCCAGCTACGCCGCCCAGGGCCTGGGCGTGGAGACGCATTCCCGCAGCCTGCATCTGACCGGCAGCACGGCTTTGGTCAACAAGGTGCTGTCGACCAGCCTGATGGTGGGCGTGACGTCGGAGGGACACCGGCGCATGGTCGCGGCCCGTACGCCGACCCTCACCGACGCCGCGACGAAGGCCGGCGCCGTGGTGCTCGATTTCGCGCAGGACACCAGGACGGCGCACATCTTCGCGCGTCGCGTGGAAGGCGTGAAGATCCCGGTGGCCTCTGCGGACAACCGTTATTCGACCACGGGCGGCTACTGGTTCACCGACCTCAAGCAGGCCTACCAGTATCCGTCGTACCAGACCAAGGTGACGGTCGGCGGCAAGACCCAGCGTCTCGACGGCACCGGCACCACCATCGGGATCCTGATGTCGAGCGACATCTATGACGCCGACGTCAAGGCGGTGTTCGACCATGAGAAATTCAGCCAATATTCCGGCATGGCCGATCCGAAGCTGTTCAAGCGGGTCTATGTCAATGGCGGCGCCACCACCAGCAGCGACGCACTCGACGAGGCCTCGCTCGATGTGCAGGAGTCTCTCACCGGGGCTCCGGGCTCGCACGTGGTGCTCTACGACATCCCCGACCTGTCCGACCAGAGCATCGTCGCCGGCTACATCACCATCGACGAGGCCAACGAGGCGGACGTGGTCAGTTCCTCCTTCGGCGGATGTGAACTGCCGTATGCCGAAGACACCTATATCCTCAACATCGAGCATGAACTGTACGAACAGGGCAATAGCCAGGGCATCAGCTTCCTGGCCAGCTCCGGCGACGAGGCCGGACTCGAATGCCCGACCTCGAACTACGTGCTGAATGGCACCAACGGGACCTTCATCCCGAGCGTGTCGGCACCGGCGTCGGACAGCGCCGTGACCGCGGTTGGCGGCACCAACGTGGTGACGACCTACCGCGCGAAATCGCTGAACTCCGCCTATGTCGGCGAGAATGCCTGGTCGGATCCGGAAATCCCCTATGACATCTACGGTCTGGGCGCGACCGTTTCCGGTGGCTCCTGGGGTGCGGGCGGCGGCCTCAGCACGATCTTCGCGCGGCCGACCTACCAGAGCCTGACCAATACCGGTTCCCTGACCCAGCGTGCCGTGCCGGATATCGGCATGCAGGTCGGCGGTTGCCCTGCGGGCATTGCCAAGCTGCCCTGCAACGGCGGCGACAAGGCCATCAACGGCAACGGCAACACCGACCGCTCCTATGTCTATGTCGCGATCGACGGCAGCTTCTACGGCCTGATCGGCACCAGCGTGTCGTCGCCCGAGCTTGCGGGAGCTACCGCCCTGCTGATCCAGCAGTATGGACGCATGGGCAACCTGAACGACTATATCTACGCAGCCTCCGCGGTCCAGACGATCTATGGCGGCAGCGCCAGCCAGCCGACGACGATCTTCCATCGTCCGATCGCCGGATATAACGGCGTCGTGGCGAATACGCAGTTCGGTGCGACATACAACTACACCACCGGTGTCGGCACTCCGATCGTTTACCGATATGTCGGGATGCCGAAGGCAACGCCGGCGGGCCTGCCCCAGACCTCCAGCAATCCCTGAGACTGCCGGACCCGCAACCCGGGTCCGTGGGCGCGTGGATGCAGGCATTGCCTCACCACGCCGCCCGCGGGCAGCGGCGCGCTCGAATATTCCTGGGCAAAAACATGCCCGGAAAGACCGTGCAAAACATAGCGAAGGAGGCGCCGGATGCTTGAACGGACCAGGAATACGATCGTGGGCGCAAGCCTGCTTGGCGGGGCCATGGCCTTTTCGGCACCGGCGGCCCATACGGCCGACATGACCACGATGTCGGGCAACGTCTCGAGCTGGGTGGCCACGGCGACAAAGACCGGCACGGCGCCCGGCAATCAGGTCGTGGCCATCGCGCTCTATATGAAGCTCAAGAATATCGACGGGCTGAAGCAGCTGGTCGCCGCGGTGTCCACCCCCGGCGCCGCGAGCTATGGGCAGTATCTCACGCCGTCCTCGTTCCGGTCCCGGTTCGCGCCGGAGGCGGCCGATGTCGCGGCCGTCTCGAGTTTGCTGACCAGCGCCGGCATGACCGACGTGCAGGTCGGCGCGGATGGAGCCTATGTGTCGGCCCACGCCACCGTGGCACAGCTTCGCAGCAGCTTCGCCGTCAGCCAGGATCTCTACACGCTCGGCGGCGTGACGCTGCGCGCCAACAAGGAGGCGCCGCGCCTGCCGGCGGCGCTGGCCGGCAAGGTCACCTATATCGAGGGCCTCGACGACACCAATTCGCTACGCCGTCCGAACCATGTCTCGGTCACCGAAGGCCTGCGCGTCGCTCCGGCCATGCCGGGAGCCAGCTTTGTGGGAGCCAGCGGCCTGGACGCCAACAGTCTGGACGCCAACGGTCTGGGAACAGGTGTGCAGGCGGCTGCCGCCGTGACGCCGCCTCCGGTTGCCGCGAGCCTTCCTTCGCCCTACTGCGACACCTATTACGGCGACCTCACCGCGACGCTCAGCAACCCGGCCGGCCCGTACGGCCGCAAGCTGCCCTGGTTGAATTGCGGCTACACGCCCCAGCAGATCCGGGCCGCCTATGGCCTGAACCGCGTCAAGCCGGATGGCAACGGCGTGCATATCGCCATCATCGACGCCTATGCCTCCCCGACCTTGCAGGCTGACGCCAACCGCTACGCCAGGAACCATCATCTGCCGGCGCTGACGTCGGCGAATTTCCAGCAGGACATCCCGCTCGGGATCTATGATGTCAGCCCGAACGAGAGCTGCGGCCCCTATGGCTGGTGGGGCGAGCAGTCGCTGGATGTCGCGGCCGTCCATGGCTCCGCACCCGGCGCGAACATCCTCTATATCGGCGCGCGTGATTGCGGCACGTCGCTCACCATCGCCCTGGTCGATGCCATCTACAACGTCAAGGCCGACATCATCACCAACAGCTACGGCAATAATGGCGAATATGTCACCGCCGCCGACGTCGCCATGGAAGACCAGGCCTTCCTCGCGGCGGCGGCGCAGGGCATCACCGTGCTGTTCAGCTCGGGCGACGACGGCGACCTGAGCCAGATCAACGGCGTGGCGAGCGGTTCGTACGAAGCCACCAGCCCCTATGTCACCGGGGTAGGCGGCACCACCCTCGGAGTGATGGCCGCCAGCGGCCGGAAATCCGAATATGGCTGGGGCAACTACCGCGATTATCTGGCCGGCGCGATGGTCAATAGCGGCAATTCGGTCAGCACCGCCGGCCTCACCAGCACCACGGCCTTCGGGTCCACCTTCTATGATTTCGGCTTCTATGCCGGCTCCGGCGGCGGCATCAGCCTGATCGAACCGCAGCCCTCCTACCAGGCCGGGGTGGTTCCGGCGGCACTGGCCACCACGCTCTACACCGCGGCCGGCGAGGTCATCCCGCTCTCCTCGCCGCAGCGCGTGACGCCCGACGTGTCGATGGTGGGCGACCCCTACACCGGATATCTCTACGGCGAGACCTTCACCATCGCCGGAAACAGCGCCAGCGACGCCGGCTGCAAGGCGATCTCGTCCACGACGGAATATTGCGAAACCGCCATCGGCGGCACCAGCCTTGCCTCGCCGCTGATGGCCGGCATGCTGGCTGTCGTCGACCAGTCCCGCAAGGCGGCCGGAAAAGCCGTCGTCGGTTTTGCCAACCCCTGGCTCTATGCCGCCAGGATCGGCAAATCCACCGGTTTCGACGCGGCTGGCATCAACGACATCGTGGCTCCCACGACGCCGACGGCCCTGCTGCGCGGCTATGTCACCAACCCCACCCAGATCAGGGTGGTCACGGTGAACTCGGTGCCATTCCTGATCGACAGCACGCCTTTCCCGTTGCAGGTCTGTGCCACGGCGATCTGCGAAGGAATCGATGACGTGTTCAACCAGGTCACGCCCGGCTATGACGACGTGACCGGCCTTGGCGTGCCCTGGGCGCCATCGCTGGTCAAACAATAAACCGTATTCGCACCGGCCCGGGTCCCCATCCGCATGCGGCGGGTGGGGAGCGGGGCTTCCGGCGGGGCGCGCGCTTCAGCGGATCCGCTGGCCGTGCCGCCTCTCGTCGTCGAGGCAGAGGGCGAGAATCGCCGGCGCGACAGCATCGGGCCGTGGCAGCAGCGAGGCATCCTCGCCGGGCATGGCCTGGGCACGCATCCGGGTCGCGACGATGCCGGGATCGAACAGGTTGATCCGCAGCCCTGGCTTGGCCGCGGTCTCGTCGGCCCAGCTCAGCACCAGGTTTTCCATCGCCGCCTTGCCGGCCCCCAGCATCCCCCAGAACGCGACCGGCTGGCGGGCGTGGCTGTCGGTCAGGAACACCGCGCGTCCTGCGGGGGCCGCCTCAAGCAGCGGGGCCGTGG
>CAXTCT010000010.1:0-19665 GCA_964242565.1 uncultured Acetobacteraceae bacterium
CTGCAGCGCCAGCCGATCGGTCAGGATCCGTCCGCCCGAAGTCGGCGGCTCGAGCGCATGGCGCGGAAGATGCAGCACCTCGATGGACGTCCCTCCCAGCCAGTCCGCGGCGAGCTTGGCCGCAGCGAGCACCGGGCGGGCGGTCTCCGGCCGATCCAGGATGGCGAGGACAGGTCCGCGCGCGCTGGATGCCTGCGGATGCGCGCCGATACGTCCGGCGGACTGCCCGAGTGCCACCGCCATCAGGCACAAGGCGACCGACAGCAGCACGTTGCCCAGGGCGGCGAACCAGTTGCCGTCTCGCGCCAGGGAAAGCGTTTGCAGGCTGAAGGACGAGAAGGTGGTGAATCCGCCGCAGAGGCCGACCATGACGAAGCTGCGCAGACTGGGGCTTGCGGAAAGCGCCCCTTGCGGCATCGTCAGAGCGGCGAAGAAGCCGATGACGAAGCTGCCGACGATGTTGATGGCGATCGTTCCCCATGGGAACGCCTCGCCCCAGAGCCGCCCGGCCATGATGCCGAAGCCATAGCGGGCGACGCCGCCCAGGGCGCTGCCGAGGGCAACCCAGAAACACAGGATCACGGGCGGGGTGTTCCGCCGGCTTGACGCAAGCCCTCGGCAATCGGCAGGAGCAGGGCCGCGATGGCGCCGAGGCGGGGAGGGATGAGCAGGCCGCGGCCGGTGGCACCGATCGCGCCGGCCGCCGGGGCAATCGACACGACCTCACTCCGCTCGATCATGGTGATCTTGAAGGCGCTGGAAATGGCGCCCTGATCCAGCCCGGGCCGGCATTGCTCGAAGCGTGCAGAGCCGCGGTCGGTCCGGCGAAATCGGCCATTTCGTCATGCGCCCAGTCGCCTAGCGGGCCGGGATGAGGGGCAGGGGTTCGATCGGGCCGACGACGAACAGGTAGGTTGCGGCCCCTACCAGGCAGAGGCCGCCAGCCGTCACCAGCGGGATCACGAACGAGCCATGGGTGATCGTGAGCATGACCCCTGTGAAGCTGGTCGTCACGACGCCGGCCAGGTTGGAGGCGAAGTTCTGAATGCCGCCGATGGAGGCCACTAGGGTGCGCGTGGGTGCCACGTCGCCCGGCAACGACCAGATGCTTGCCGCGGTGAAGGCAAGTGCCGCATAGGCGATGCCGAACAGCGCCAGCGCCATCCAGGCTGCCGGAACCATGGCCGCCAGGGTGATGGAGGACGACACCAGCATCCCCCCGACCAGGCAGGTCTTGCGCGCTGCCGTCAGGCTCCAGCCGCGCCTGTACAGCCAGTCCGAGGTAAAGCCGCCGAACCAGCCTCCGGGTATGGCGATCAGTCCCGGGATCAGTCCAAGCGTGCCGAACTGCTTGAGCGAAAAATGCCGCGCCGTCATCAGGTAGGTCGGGAACCAGGTGATGAAAAAATAGATCACGAAGTTCAGGCAAAAGAAGCCGATCATCATGCCCCAGATCGTACGGTAGCGAAATAGCGTGATCCATCGCATCGGCGGTTCGTCGGTAGGGGACGTGCCACGGCTTTCCGCGACTTCGCGCAGCGCCTCCGGGGTCACGTCGGGATGGAGTTCGGGCTTTCGGTAGATCGCCAACCAGGCAACGGCCCAAACGAACCCGAGCAGTCCGGTCACCACGAAGGATGCGCGCCAGCCGAAGGAAGCGATCAGCCAGGCGCAGAGCGGGATCGCGACGAGGTTGCCGGCACGTGAGCCGGAATCGAAGATCGACGAGGCCAGCGCGCGTTCATGCGTGGGAAACCAGCGCGACACGACGCGTGCCGAGGCGGGATAGGCGGCTGCCTCGCCGGCGCCGAGCAGCAGCCGGAAGCCGAACAGCATGGAGACCGAGTTCGCCACCGCCGTCAATGACGTGAATAACGACCACCAGCAGACGGCAATCGGGTACATGATGCGCGCACCGAAGCGGTCAACCAGCCAGCCGGCGGGAAGCTGCATCAGCGCATAGGTCCAGAAGAACGAGCCCAGCAGGAAGCCCATGGTGGTGTTGTTGACGCCGAGCGCCTGCTTGATGCTGGGTGCGGCCACGGCGAGGTTGGCACGGTCGGTGTAGTTGACCGCGAGGGCGATGAAGCAGAGCCACACCATGATCCACCGGGCCCGCGGCATTCGCGTGTGCATCGCCGGGCGGGCCGAGGGGCCAGTTGGAGGCGAAGTTGCCATACGCATCTCTCCCTTTGCCTTGCTCTCGAAGCTGGCCCGGGGCGCAGTGTCTCCGGGCGAAGGTCCTGCACTGGAGCAGTTCTGGCGGCTTGTTGCTTGCCTTGCGTGGGCGGCTCGACCGCCGCCCGCAGGGTATCACACGCTGTCCGCCAACATCATCCGGCTTATGCGGTAAAAACCGCTCGAGACAAGTGACGGGCGGCCCGGTGGACGAGAAACCTGGTTGTCGAGAATGCGGCAGGCGCCCCCAGACATGGTGATGATGGGTTTGAACGGTCAACGGGTGACGATACCGGGATCCCATCATGCTCGCCGACACCTTCACGGCCGGGACCTGTCGCGCAGACCAGACATCGCTTGACATGAACAAGGTCTCGTCAATCATCATGAGGGATCACCCGGGGTGGGCGGAGCGACGGCGGATGCTGCAGGATGTGCCAGAGCCGGCGCGTGTCGCCTGCATCGGTGAGTGCATGATCGAGCTGCGCGAGCGGCCGGATGGCCTGCTGTCGCGCGGCTTCGGCGGCGACACGCTCAACACCGCCTTGTATCTCGCTCGCCTGGGGGTGGCCGTTGATTACATGACAGTCCTGGGGACGGATCATTTCAGCGCGACGATGATCGCCGCATGGCAGGCGGAAGGCATCGGAACCGGCCACGTATTCCAGTTGCCGGACTGCCTGCCCGGCCTCTACCTGATCCAGACGGACGCACTCGGCGAAAGGAGATTCGCTTACTGGCGTGACACTGCCCCGGCGCGGCGCTTGTTCGATCCGCCGCAGGCGGCCCAGGTACAGGCGGCGCTTCTGCGATTCGACGTGGTCTATCTGTCGGGCATCACGCTCTCCCTGTTCAATCACGCCGCAAGAGGCCGGTTGTTCGACAGCCTGGATCACTTCCGCTCGCGGGGCGGTCGCGTGGTTTTCGACGCAAACTTCAGGCAGCGAGGCTGGCCCGATCATGCCGTGGCACGTCATGCCTACACCCAGATGATATCGCGCAGCGACGTTGTCTTTGCGAGCGTCGAGGATCATGCGCTGCTGTTCGCAAACGCAGACAGGACGCAGGAAGCCTATGCGACTTCCGCCGAGCGTTGGCTCGAAAATGCTGCACCCGAGATCGTGCTCAAGCTGGCGACTCCAGCTTGCCGTGTCTTCTCAGCCTCGAGCGAGACCGTCGTCGCTTCCGCGCCGGTTGATCTGGTCGTGGACACGACGGCCGCCGGCGACAGCTTCGCCGCCGCATACATGGCCGCGCGGCTTGGGGGCGCCCCACCCGCCGAGGCCGCCGCGGAAGGTCATCAACTGGCGAGGATAATCGTCGGTCATCCCGGCGCGATCATTCCATCTTCATCCATGCCGCCACGGCAGGACCGCAGCAAGCCCGCCGCCTCGGCAAGCGGGCAGTGACTTACGAAGGCCCTGAAGTCGTCGGTTGGCCGCACCATCCGATATTGATCCCACGCGCGACGTCCCGTCGCCCGCCTGCTCAAGCTTCATGAAGCCAGAAACGCGATCCTCCTATCCCTTTCATGTTGGCTGCGCGGATGGCAGCAGGCCGATCGTCGGTTCCGGTGATGTCACTATCCCTGGAATATAAACATCGCACCGCCCTGAACACGTCCGTGCTGGTCAGATAGATACGAAAACGAACCGGGCTTCGTCTTTTGGACGCGAACCTGCTTTTGAAGCCACTGAAAGGTTAGCGACCATAGGCCTGCATAGGCGGCTTCCTCGCGGTGCCGTGTTTCCAGGAGATCGCGGCAACTGCTTGATCTCTGGACGCCATGGGGTTGAACGACAAGGCCGCGACCTCAAACGTGGAAGAACGGATGAGTGGGATCAAGGCAGCTGGATAGGCGCCGAGCAACAACAAAAGGAGGGCCATTGTCACGAGGGCCGCACCACCGGTTGTCGACACGCGGCGCAAGGATATTGAGGTCGGCTCCTGCACCGGCAGGACCATCACCACGATGACCCTGAGATAATAGTAAAGCCCGATGATGCTGCCGACGACGAGAGCAGCGAGGGGGATCGTGAGCTTTGCGCCGACGCCCGCCAACATGACATAGGCCTTGGCAATAAAGCCCATCGTCGGCGGGATGCCGGCGAGCGACATCAGCATCGCCGCCAGGATGCCCGCGAGCCAGGGACGGCGCCAGAAGAGACCGCGATAGGAGGCGAGGTCTCCCAGATCTTGCGTGTCGCGCGGGTCGGAGAGCACGCTGATGACGCCGAACGCGCCCAGGGTGGTGATGGCGTAGGCGGCAAGATAATAGCTCGACGCCTCGACGCCGAAGCGCTGGGGCGAGAGGAAGGCGACCAGCAGGTAGCCAAGATGCGCCACCGACGAATAGGCCAGCATCCGCTTGAGATTCTTCTGTCCGAGCGCCAGAAGATTACCGATGATCATGGATAGCACGGCAAATGTGGCTATAGCCGTGACTGCGGTATGATCCGCGTTCTCCTGGCGGGAGAAATAGCGCATCAGCACGGTAAAGACCGAAAGCTTCGAAATCACCGCAATGAAAGCGGCGCTCGGAACCGGCGCTCCCTCATAGACATCCGGCGCCCACATATGGAACGGCACGATCGACAATTTATAGCCGATGCCGGTCAGTATGAAAGCGAGGGCGGCGAGCCGATACAGGCTTGAATGGGCCATACCCGCTACGGTTGCCGACGCGGGCACGAAAGCGAGGCTGCCATTGACGGCATAGACCAGCGCGATGCCGAACAACAGAAACGCGGACGACGTGCCGGCCAGCATCAGGTATTTCATCGCGGCTTCGGCGGCATCGAGCCGGTGGCGGGGATAGGCGATCAGGCCGAGCAGGGCGACGCTGAGCGTCTCCAGCCCCAGGAAGAACGTCACGAAATGGTCGCTCGCCAACATGATGACCGCGCCGAGCGTCGAAATCAGCAGGAGCAGATAATATTCCTCGACCGGGACAGCTTCCAGCGCGCCGACGTAGCCGATCGCCAGCAGCAGCACCACGAGAGCCGACAGCAGCACCAGCATGCAGGTGAACACAAAATAGCCGTCGAACAGGAATAGCGGCGGCACGCGCAGGGCCGGTCCCGAAACTCTCGGGATCAGCGCCGCAAGCGCCAGGATCATTGACATTGCCGTGACCGACGCGGTCTGCAGGTTCGACCGCCGCACCGCGATCGAGAGCATCACCGCGACGCAACCGGCGGAGAGCACCAGCATGGGCGCCAGGGCCAGCAGGCTCATCGCGTTCATCGACGCAATCCAGCGGCGGAAGCGACAAGGCCGGGTGTTGGTGTCGCGATCCGTGTCAGATATTCCAGAGAAGGTCCGACATGATCGATGACCGGCTGCGGAAAGATCCCAAGCCCAATGATGGCCAGCACCATCCCGGCCATCACGCCGAAATGACGCAGCGACAGGTCGGGGATGTTCAGGACGAGACTTTCCCGGGCAGGGCCGAAGAATGCCCTCTGGACCATGATCAGGACGTAAACGGCTGCCATGACCAATCCCAGCGAAGCAAAAACAGCCGCGACGGGTGCGGCCTGGTAGGTACCGAACAGGATCAGAAATTCGCCGACGAAATTGCCCAGGCCGGGTATGCCAAGGGAAGCCACCGCGAAGAACAGGAAGATCGCCGAGAGCTTCGGAATATTGCGCCACAGACCGCCCATCTGTCGCATGTCGCGGGTATGCATCCGGTCCTGCAGGGCGCCGACCAGAATGAACAGGGCTCCGGTGCTGATCCCATGGGCGATCATCTGGATGACCACCCCCTGCAACGCGAGCGCATTCCACGCGAAGATCCCGAGCAGCACGAAGCCGAGATGACTGATGCTGCTATAGGCGACGAGGCGTTTCATATCGTTCTGCGCCATGGCGAGCAGGGCGCCATACAGGATGCCGATGACGCCGAGTGCGAGCGCGACCGGAGTGAAGCGGTGGGCCGCATCAGGGAATAGCGGGAAGACGAACCGGAGCAGCCCATAGGCGCCGGTCTTGAGCAGGATGCCGGCCAGCAGCAAACTGCCTGCCGTGGGTGCCTGGGTATGGGTGTCGGGCAGCCAGCTATGCACCGGGACCACCGGAAGCTTCACCGCGAACGCCGCGAAGAAGCCCAGCATGATCAGCATGCCGGTGTCCTGCGACATGGCCGTGCCGAGCAGAGCGAAATAATCGAAGGTGAACACCCCGGTGGCGCGCTGATGCACGAAGGCGAGGCCGAGGATGGACAGCAGCATAAGCAGCCCGCTGCCCTGGGTGAACAGAAAGAATTTGATGGCTGCCTGGGTTCGCCTCTCATGTCCCCAGACGGCGACAAGGAAGTACATCGGCACCAGCATGAGTTCCCAGAGGAAAAAGAACAGGAACAAGTCGGTGGCCAGGAACACGCCGATGATCCCGGCCGTCGCACTCAGCAGGCAGAGATGGAAGGCGCCGACATGCTCGGTGATCTCCTTCCAGGAGATGATCACGCCCACGAATGAGAGGGCCAGCGTCAGCCAGAGCAGCAGCAGACTAAGGCCGTCCATGTCGAAACGAAGCGCAATCCCCAGCTGCGGAATCCACGGCACGGCGTAATGCGCGATCCAAGGCCCGGCGGGTAGGTCCGCGACCGGAGCGATCCTTGCGGCCGCCAGCAACAAAATCGCGTCGATCAGCAGGGTGAGCAGGGCAATCCAACGCGCCCAGTGCGGCCCGAGGCGGTCGCCGAGTTGAGCGGCCAGTGCGCCCAGCAGCGGGACCAGGATGAGAGCGGGGAGGATCATGACAGCATCGCTATGGTGACGGCCGCGAGCGATCCGGCGGCGAGCCATCCGGCATACCAGCGCACCTGTCCCGTCTGGGTGAAGCTCAGTCCCTCGTGAGCCTGACGGGCAAGAGCGGCGATGCCGTTGAAGAAACGGTCGATGAAGTCGTCCTGATTGACCCGAACCAGCCAGAAGGTCGGCCGGGTGACGAGCCGTTCATAGAGCCGGTCCAGAGCCCAACCGTTGCGGAAGAACCGGGCTGCTCGGGTATCCAGTGCCTGCAACGGCCTGGTTGCCGGGCGGCCATACAACCAACAGGCAAGCAGCGTCCCGGCGACCGGCGCGAGCGCTGCCACGAACACCGGTGCGATCGAAGCCTGCTCCGCTGGAAGTGGCCCGAACACGCCTCGCAAGACGTCCGACAACAGGCGGACATGGGCCAGGGCCGCAGGCATCTGCATGAAGCCGCCTACCAGTGCCAGCACGGACAGAATGGCGAGCGGTATCCCGATGCGCAATCCGCTTGCGCCGTGGGCCGGGATGCGCGCCGGACCGAAGAAGACGATGAACAGCGCGCGGAAGATGTAGAGGGCCGTCAGGAAGGCGCCGATGACGCCGGCCGCCCATAATACCCGCCCGGCAGTGCCGGCTGCCCATCCGGCCTGCAGGATAGCCTCCTTGCTGTAGAAGCCGGCGGTGACCAGCGGCAAGGCGGCGAGCGAGGCGCTGCCGATCAGGAAACTTGCGAAGATGCCGGGCATGGCGCGACGCAGGCCGCCCATGCGAAACATGTCCTGTTCGTGATGCACGCGCAGGATCACCGCTCCCGCCGCCATGAACAGCAGCGCCTTGAAGAAGGCGTGCGTGACCAGATGGAAGATCGCCGCATCCCAGGCGCCGACGCCCAGGGCAAGGAACATGTAGCCGATCTGGCTGATGGTGGAATAGGCGAGCACGCGCTTGATATCGGTCTGCGCCAAGGCGGCACAGGCGGCGATCAGCATCGTCAGCGCGCCTATCACTCCCGTCGCCATCTGTGCCGACGGGGCTTGCGAAAACAACACATGGGTCCTGGCGATGAGATATACGCCCGCCGTCACCATGGTGGCCGCGTGGATCAAGGCCGACACGGGCGTAGGTCCGGCCATCGCGTCCGGCAGCCAAGTCTGCAGCGGCAGTTGCGCCGATTTTCCGACGGCGCCGCCAAGCAGCAGAAAAGCGGCCAGGGTCGGCAACATGCTTCCCGTCGGCCATTCGACCGGAACCTGCTGCATCAGCGGCTGAATGGCGAGCGTGTTGAAATGGCTGGCAAGCAGGAACAGTCCGATGATCAGCGCCGTGTCCCCGATCCGGGTGACAATGAAGGCTTTCCGGGCAGCGCGGCCATTTTCCGGGTCATCGTACCAGAAGCCGATCAGCAGGTAGCTGCACAGGCCGACGCCTTCCCAGCCTACATAGAGCACCAGTAGATCGTCCGCGAGCACCAGAAGCAGCATCGCGGCGACGAACAAATTCATGCAGGCGAAGAAACGCGCATAGCCGTCATCGCCGTTCATGTACTCCGCGGCATAGAGATGGATCAGGAAACCGACGACGGTGATCACCAGCATCATCACCAGCGAGAGCCCGTCGAGATGGAACGTGATGTGCGACGCAAAACCACCGACCTGCATCCAATGCCACAGATGCGCATCGATGGGATGGCTGAAGCCTGCAGCCAGAATGCCGGCGAGCAACGCCGACAAGCCGACGGAGCCGATCCCGATCAGACGCACGCCGGCCGGGCCGAGCCGGAAGCAGCCCAGCATGAGCAGGACGGCCCCCGCCAGGGGAAAGGCCGGTATCATCGCCAACATGGGGGAGAGCAGGTCGCGCATGATCTAGCCCCTCAGACGGTTGCCCGTGTCGGCATCGAGGGTCGGACGCCTCGCCTGCAGCAGCAGGATCAGCGCAAGACCCACGGAAATCTCGGCCGCCGCCAGGGTCAGAACCAGGAGGAACATGATCTGGCCGTCCGGCTGACCCCACCGCGCACCGCCCGCCACAAAGGCAAGGCCGGCCGCGTTCAGCATGATCTCGATCGACATCAACATGAACAGGAGATTCCTGCGCAGCAGCAGCCCGGCGAGCCCGAGGGCGAAAAGGATGGCCGCGAGCAGGATGGCGGTCTGCAGGGGAACCGGCTGCATGGGATCAGCTTCCCCGCTCGTTGATGTCGCGGCCGAGATGAAAGGCGCTTATCAATCCGGCCAGAAGCAGAAGTGACGCGAGCTCGACCGCAAGCAGATAGGGACCGAACAAGGCCAAGCCGACCTGCTTCGGTCCGATCACGATGGAAGCGGTCCCCGGCAGGCGATCGATCAGGCCGCCATAGATCAGTTCCGCCACCAGCAGGCCGGCAAGGATGGCGGGACCGATCCAGCTTCGCGGGGTCAACCAGGCGTTTTCGCGTTCGGCGTCACGCCGGTCGATGTTGAGCATCATGATGACGAACACGAACAGGATCATGATCGCGCCGGCATAGATGATCACCTCCAGGGCTGCGGCGAACGCGGCACCCAGCGTTGTGAAGACGACCGCGATCGCCAGCAACGAGACGATCAGATAAAGGAGCGCATGCACCGCCACCGTGCGGGTGATGACCATCGCCGTCGCTGCAACGGCAATGATCGCCGATCCGGTGAATAGCAGGTTCATCACACTTCACGGCATGAGACTATGGATGTCGACAGGTGGCGCTTCATGTTCGGCATCCCCCTTGTCCTTGCCGGGAACGGCAAGCCCCGCGACACGATAGAAATTATAGGCGGGATATTTGCCGGTGCCATCGATCAGCAGATCCTGTTTTTCATAGACCAGGTTCGGCCGCTCATATTCGCTCATCTCGAAATCCGGCGTGAGCTGGATGGCATAGGTCGGGCAGGCTTCCTCGCAGAGTCCGCAGAAGATGCAGCGCGAGAAATTGATCCGGAAGAATTCCGGATACCAGCGCCCGCCTTCCTCGGTCTTCTGCAGGCTGATGCAGTCGACGGGGCAGACCGCCGCGCACAGGTTGCACGATACGCATCGTTCCTCACCATCGGGATCACGCGAGAGGATGATCCGGCCTCGATAGCGCGGCGAAAGATAGGGCTTCTGTTCGGGATAGGAAACCGTCACCCGGCGCGCGAACATGTGCAGGAAAACGCCCCAGAGCGTCCGCAGGTTGCTGAGCATGAGCGGGTCCTTTCCGAGGGCTGAGCCCCGTCTTCAGGTCAGGGGAGATCCGATAAGCATGATCGCGCCGGTGACGGCGACGTTGAGCAGCGTGAGGGGGAGCAGGATCTTCCAGCCGAACGCCATCAGCTGGTCATAGCGCGGTCGTGGCAACCCGGCGCGCAGCAGAATGAAGAAGCAGACAAATACGCCGGTCTTGAGCAGGAACCAGATCAGCGGCGGCAGCACCGGACCAAGCCATCCGCCGAGGAACAGGGTTGTAATCATCGCCGACACCAGGACGATGCCGATATATTCTGCGATAAAGAACATGCCGAACTTCATGCCGGAGTATTCGGTGTGAAAACCGGCGCCCAGCTCATTCTCACCTTCAGGCAGGTCGAACGGCAGCCGATGCGTCTCGGCGATACCAGCCAGCAGGAAGGTGCAAAAGCCGACGAACTGCGGGATGATGAACCAGACATGCCGTTGCGCCAGCACGATGTCCTTGAGGCTGAAGGACTGCGCCAGCATCACCGTGCCGAGCAGCGACAGGCCCATGAACACGTCATAACTGACCATTTGGGCGGCGGCGCGCATGCCGCCCAACAAAGCGAATTTGTTGTTCGACGCCCAGCCGGCGAGCACCACGCTGTAGACCCCGAGCGAGGTCATCGCGAGAAAGAACAGCACACCGACATTGAGTTCCGAGGCGACGCCCCAGTTTGCTGTCACCGGGATCACCGCAAAGGCCAGCACAACCGTGGCCATGCCTGCCGCCGGGGCCAGTATGAACACCGCCCTGTCCGTGAAGGGCGGCACCCAATCCTGCTTGAACAGTAGTTTCACCCCGTCCGCCACCGCCTGCAGGAGTCCGAAGGGGCCGACGCGGTTCGGCCCATAGCGATCCTGCCAGACGCCGAGCAGCCGGCGCTCCACCCAGGTCAGCAGCGTCGCGGTCCCGAGCAGCACCACGAGACTGGTGCCGATCTGCAGCAGGCCGAAGCCAAGGGTCATGACAGCCTGCCCCAGCATGGAGCGGCAAGATGGGTGAAGGGGGCGGTATGGGCGGGGAGGCTCGCGGTTCCGGCTGGCAGCGAAGGATCGGCCGCGACCGGTAAGGAATACTGGATGCCATCGAGGCTGAGCAATGCGATGCCCCCCTTGAAGCGAGTGACCTGGTCAGGCGGCAGGCCAAGCGTGGGCGCCGGGATCCGCGTCGCGGCGGAGCTGGCATGGGCACTCAGTTCCTCAGTGCCAAACAGCGTCGCCTGCGGTAGCAGAAGCGTCATGTCGTCCCGCACGTCGAACCGTTCCGGGATGTCGTCATAGTAGTCCGTGCTGTTCTGAAGCCTGCCGGGAAGCAACCGGGCGCCCGGGTTGCCGCCCCGCATCGCGCCGCCTACCTCCTCCTGGAATTTGTTCAGCGAGTTTCCTGAATTCCATGATGGCGCCCAGAAATAAGGAAGTAGCGCCCCCGGCATCTGCCCGTAATAGCCCTCCATGGTCGTGCTCAAAGGGCCGTCGATCCTTGTCTCCGGCTTTCGATCTCGCACGCTGATATCGGCGTTCATTGCCGTACGACCGCTGAAGCGATGGGTCTCGCTGGAGATGATTTTACCGCCAATGCGGAAGCCGGCGTCCGGGGCGGCGTCGCGGATCGCCGCGAGACCGGGATGAGCCGCCGACAGGGCCGCAATCACGTCATCAAGAGACTCCCAGGACATGCCATGCGTGCATCCTGTTTCGCGTGCGCCATCGCGTATCCAGCGCCAGGAATCCTGGATGGGATAGGGTGGAAAAGCCGCCTGGAAGAAGCGCTGCGCCCGGCCTTCGCTGCTGACCAGGGTGCCGGCGGCTTCGCTGAAGGCGGCCACCGGCAGCACCAGGTCGGCCACCGATGTCGTCGCTGTAGTGAGATGGTCAAGCACGATCAGGTTCCCGATTTTCGAGAACGCGGTTTCCAGTTGGCCGGGCTGCGTCCGCCGGGCCAGGTCGTTTTCGAGGATGATCGCGGTTCGGGCTTCGCCGGAGCCCATGGCGACCAGAGCGTCGTCGAGTGTCTCGCCGCCCAGCATCGCCAATCCGAGGCTGTTGCACTCCGGGAGCGTCACGATCAAGCCGGTCTGAGGATGCGTGCGATGCAGGGCGGTCACGATGTTAGCGGCGGCATGAAGGATGGCTTCAGAACCGCACTGGGTGCCGCATACCACGAGCGGACGTGAAGCCGCACTCAGTGCCGCCGCGATGCTTTCGGCCTGCCGCGCGAGAGCATCCGAAAGATCGAATGCCTCCGGAGACGAGGGATCGAGCCGATGGGCCACCGCGAAGCCGAGCCGGGCGAGGTCGTCCGGTGCCGCGCGGATGACGCCCGTCGAGATATCGTCCAGATCGGTGGCGGCCGGTGTGGCGTTGAACAACGGCGAGTACATGCCGCTACCGATCGTGCGGACCGCAGCATCAAGCCAGGATGGCACCTTCAGCTGGGCCGCCGTTGCGAAGGATTGCTGACGCACCGACTGCCGCAGGGCGAGGCCCAGGCGCGGCGCCGTCTTGCAGACATCCTCGCCGAGAATGAATACGGCGTCAGCCGATTCTGCCTCATGCAGCGAAGCTATACGCGCCGGGGTCTGCTGAAGGATCTCCAGCGATGCGGCCAGCAGGGCGTGCTCGCGGCTCGAAACCCCAAGGTGGAAATGTTCCGGGCCGACCAGCATGCGCAGGGCGAAGTTTGCCTCGAGCGAAGCGCGTGGCGAGCCGATGCCGATGACGGATCCCTGACGCAGGATGTTGCCGAAGCGGAGCCGCGCCTCGGCCGCATCTATCGGGCGTTGGGCACCCTTTTCATCGCGTCGTTGCGGCGTGCGGATCCGCGTGGCGGCATTGACGAAACCATAGCCGAACCGGCCGCGGTCACAGAGGAAATAGCGGTTGACGTCGCCATTATAGCGGTTGAGCACGCGACGGACCACGCCTGCACGCTCATTGATGATAATGTTGCAGCCAGCCGCGCAATGCACGCAAACCGATGGAGCGCCACGCAGGTCCCATTTGCGGGTATATGCCGCCGAAAAAGGCTTGTCGGTGAACACGCCGGTCGGACAGACCTCGACCAGGTTGCCGGAAAAATCGCTTTCCAGCGCGCCATCCTGCTGGCGGCCGAAATAGACATTGTTATGGGAAGCGAAGGCGGCCAGATCCTCGCCGCCGGCATAGTCGCGATAGAAGCGCACGCAGCGATAGCAGGCGATGCAACGGTTCATCTCGTGCTTCACGAATGGTCCGAGATCCTGGTTGCGGTGGGTGCGTTTGCTGAAGCGGTAGCGGCGATTATGGTGACCGGTCAGCACGGTCATGTCCTGCAGATGGCACTCGCCGCCTTCCTCGCATACCGGGCAGTCATGCGGATGGTTGGTCATCAGCCACTCGACCACACTGGCGCGGAAATCGCTCGATTCCGCATCGGCGGTCGAGATCCTGGCGCCGTCTGCGGCAGGGGTCATGCACGCCATCACGATGCGGCCCTTGGTGTCCTCCGGGCCGTTATACTGCGTGACCGCGCATTGCCGGCAAGCGCCGACCGAACCGAGTTCGGGATGCCAGCAGAAATACGGGAGGTCGGAGCCCGCCGACAGGCAGGCTTGCAGCAGGTTGGTATCGGGGCTCGTCTCGAATGGCTTGCCGTCGATCATGATCGTCGTCATCGCCGTCTTCCTATCTCCAGCCGCAACGCCGTTCATGTATGTGACGCTCGAATTCGGGCCGGAACCGCTTCAAGGCGCTTTCCAGCGGCGCCATCGCACCGGGCGCATGCGCACAGAAGGTGCGGCCCGGTCCGAGCAGACCAACATGCCGCTCGAGCTGCTCGATGTCGCCCTCCTCGCCTTGCCCATGCTCCAGCGCGCTCAGAATATGTTCCACCCAAGGCAGCCCGTCCCGGCAGGGCGTGCACCAGCCGCAGGATTCCTGGGCAAAGAAATGCTCGAGATTGCGGACCATGCCGACCGGACAGGATTTCTGGTCGAGGACGATGGCGGCACCCGTCCCGAGGCGGCTTCCGACCTTCTCGACCGATCCATAATCCATCGCCGTGTCGAGATGCTCCGGGCCCATGAAGGAGGTCGAGGCGCCTCCCGGCAACAGGGCGCGGAACTCATAACCGTCCTGCATACCGCCTGCATGCTCCTCGAGGATCTCGCGGAGCGGCGTGCCGATCGGCAGTTCCCAGGTTCCCGGACGCCTGACGCGACCGCTGGCGCCATAGAGCTTGGTGCCGGCATCCGCACCGAGACCGAGGCCCTGGAACCAGTCGGCGCCGCGATTGATGATGTGCGGGACGTTGCACAAGGTCTCCACGTTGTTGACGACGCTCGGAGCGCCCCACAGCCCGCTGACCTGTGGGAACGGGGGCTTGCTGCGGGGCAGGGCACGACGCCCCTCCAGCGCCGTCAGCAGCGCGGTTTCCTCGCCGCAGATATAGCGACCTGCGCTGGCATGGATGTGCAAGGTCAAGCTGAAATCGGACCGGAGGATATTGTCGCCGACAAGCCCTGCCGCCGTTGCCTCGACAAGCGCCTGCGTCAAGCGCGCGATGGCAAGCCGGTATTCGCCGCGCACGAAGATGTAGGCATCGGTCGCGCCGATGGCGTACGCGCTGACGATGACGGCCTCGATCATCTGGTGCGGATCGCCTTCAAGCAGCAGCCGGTCCTTGAAGGTTCCAGGCTCCATCTCGTCGGCATTGGCCACAAGATAGCGCCGGCTGCCCGGCTGGGATTTCGGCACGAAGCTCCATTTCTGTCCGGTGGAAAAACCGGCGCCGCCGCGTCCGCGCAGCCTGGCACGCGTGACCTCATCGACCACTTGCGCGGGCGTCATCACGGTGAGTGCCCTGTGGACGGCCTGGTAACCGCCCGCACGCCGATAGCCTTCGAGGTCCAGAGGCGGCATGCCGGGCTGTATGTTGGCCGTCAGCGGGCAGTCCGTCACGTCACCTTCAACTCCGCGTCGAGTATCCTGTCGATACTGGCGGGCTCAAGGTCGCCATGCAGCGTATCGCCGACCATCATCGCCGGCGCATGATCGCAATGGCCCAGGCATACGGTCGGCAACAGGGTGAATTGCCCATCCGCAGTGGTGTGTCCGGGCGTGATGCCGAGCCGGTGCGTCAAACGAGCGGCGATCCTGTCGCGCCCCATCAACCAGCAGCTGACGCTGTCGCACAACAGGATCACCCGGCGGCCCACAGGGCGACGGAAGATGAGGTTGAAGTAGGTCGCCACCCCATCGAGGTCGGCCGGAGACATACCGAGCAGCTCCGCTACCTCGCGAAGATGGTCGTCGCTGACCCAGCCGAAATCACGCTGCACATCCTGCAATGCCTCGATGCAGGCGGCGCGCGGATGCGCCTCGTTCTGGCCGATGGCCGCGATCCGGTCACGCAGCCGGGCCGGCAGGCCGCTCTGGATGGTCTCAGCGGTCGACATCGGCCATCACGAAATCGATGCTGCCGATGATGGCGATCAGGTCAGCGACATAGCCGCCACGGCTGATCAACGGGATCATCTGCAAATGAGGGAAAGACGGGGTGCGGATCCGGGTACGATAGGAGGTGGTGCCTCCGTCGCTCACCAGGTAATAGCTGTTGAGCCCTTTGGTAGCCTCCACACAGGCTCTGGCTTCCCCGGGCGGAATGACCGGGCCCCAGCTGACGTTGAGAAAATGCGTGATCAGTGTCTCGATGTCATGCATGGTCCTGGCGCGGGGCGGCGGGGTCGTCAGCTTGTGGTCGGCTTTGACCGGACCGGTGGGCATCTGGTCGACGCACTGGCGGATGATGCGCAGGCTCTGTCGCATCTCTTCGATATGCACGACGACACGGTCGTAGCAGTCTCCGCCCGTGCCGGTCGGGATATCGAACTCGAGCTGGTCGTAACAGGAATAAGGAGATCGCCGCCGATAATCCCAATCCAGGCCGCACGCACGCAGCCCCGGCCCGGTTATTCCCCACTCTATTGCCTCATCGAGGCTGTAGGCACCGATCCCTTTCGTGCGCGCCTTGAAGATGCGGTTGCGCATCACGAGCCGGTCATACTCGTCGAGGCGCTTCGGGAGATAGTCCAGAAAGTCGCGGATCAAAACATTCCAGCCTGCCGGAAGATCAGCCGCAACGCCGCCGATGCGGAACCAGGCCGGATGCATCCGGAATCCGCAAATCGCCTCGATGATGGTGAAGACCCGCTCGCGGTCGGTGAACATGTAGAACACCGGCGATAATTGCCCGACATCCTGTGACATGGTGCCGTAGAACACCAGGTGGCTGGCCAGACGGAACAGCTCCGCCAGCATCACCCGGATCATTTCCGCCCGGGGCGGCACCGTAATCCCGGCGAGGCGCTCGACAGCCATGACATAGGGAAAATTGTTCATGACGCCGCCCAGATAATCCACCCGGTCGGTGTAGGGGATGTAGCTGTGCCAGGACTGGCGCTCGCCCATCTTTTCCGCGCCGCGATGGTGAAAGCCGATATCGGGAACCGCGTCGACGATCTCCTCGCCTTCGAGCTGCAGGATGATGCGGAAAACACCGTGGACACTCGGATGGTTGGGCCCCAAATTCAGGAACATGAAGTCACTGTTGGCACTCTGCCGCTTCATGCCCCAGGCTTCCGGCTTGAAGCGCAGCGCCTCCTGTTCGGCAAATTCGCGATCTTCACTCAGATCATAGGGACCCGCTTCGGTGGCCCGGGCATAATGGTCCTTGCGCAGAGGATGTCCGGTCCAGGTCGGCGGGGTGAGGATGCGGCGCAGGTCGGGATGTCCCTCGAAGACTATTCCGAACAGATCCCAGATCTCCCGCTCGTACCAGTTTGCGTTCGGCCAGTGTTCGATGATGCTTGGGAGACGGAGCGAGTCGATGGATAGCGGTACCTTGATGCGGATCTCCTCCATCGTGTCGAACCGCATCAGATGGTAGACGATGCTGAAATCCGAATCCGGACGCTCGCCACGGTTTACGCGGAGGCGCTCGTCGATGGCGGTCAGATCGAAGAGCATGGTTCGTGTCGGCGCGCGCGCCTTGAGGCCGCCAAGCACCGACCGCACCTCGTCGCGCGTCGTCCAGAACGTCTCGACGTCGTCACGGACGCTCTCCCGGCGGAGCATGGGCGGAGGGCCAGGGGGGCTTTTGTCGCGTGCGACGGCTATATCCATGTCGCCGCGCTCTACACGGTATCGGGCGAGCGCAGGTCGCGCATGGCTTGCCGTTGCGGGCGCTTCGTATCGCGCATGGCGGGTTTCGGCGCACGTTCCACCCCCTGCGCGCCAACGACCCAGCTTAGCGGTCGCCGTTCCGTCGCGATCGCGTTCTGCAGCAGCATCAGTCCTTCAAGCAACGCTTCCGGACGGGGCGGGCAGCCTGGCACATAGACATCGACCGGCAGGAAGCTGTCCGCTCCCTGCACGACGCTATAGATATCGTACATTCCGCCGGAGTTGGCGCAGGCTCCCATCGATATCACCCATCGCGGCTCCAGCATCTGGTCGTACAGGTAGCGGATCACGGGCGCCATCTTGACGAATACGGTGCCCGAGATGACGATCAGGTCGGCTTCCCGCGGCGTCGAGCGCAACACTTCCGAGCCGAATCTCGCAATGTCGTATTTGCTGGTGAAGGCCGTCGCCATCTCGACATAGCAGCATGAGAGGCCGAAGTTGAAGGGCCACACCGAGTTGCTGCGCCCCCAGGACACGAAGTCCTGCAGCTTGCCGATCACGAGATTGCGCCGGACGGCATCGGTGAAGCTGCCTCCAGCCTGTACGCGCTCCATGGACGCCGGAGCCGGATTGGCGGAGTTCAGTGACCAGCGCATCCAACTACTCCTCACCTAGCGCGGGCGCACGTCCATGTCGCTTTGGTAGCGCTCGCGGACGCGGACCCCAATCGAGCGCTCCCACGCGCCACAGATACGCAAATGTCGCAAGAAGAACAGCAAGAAACAGGAGGATGCCGATATATCCGGCCCACCCGGCTGGCCGGACGACGATCGCCCAGGAAAACACGAAAACGGCTTCCATGTCGAAGATTACAAAGAACATGCCGATGACATAATACTGGACCGGCAGTCGCAGTCTTGCTTGCCCGACCGGCAGGATCCCGGACTCGAACGGCTCGTCCATAGCCCTCCCGCTCCGGACACCGCCGAGCAGGTAGGAGGCGCCCAACATCCCCGCGATCAGCAGGAACGTCGCGCAGACGTAAAGCAACAGGATCAGTGCAGCCGATGAATTCACTCTAACCACTTCCTCGCCAGGCGATCGGACGCGGTAGCAAAACCATTGTCTGCCAGAGATGATAGGCGGGGATTGCAGCAAGTAAAGGCTCTTTTATTGGTGCGGCGCAACAGGTTCGATTTTTGCCGCTGCGAGCCGTCTCGTCCTTGCGCCACGACGCCGAGCATCCGGGACGGCTGACGTCCGAGAGGAACTCGAGGAATGCCGGAGTTCTTGTTGCGCCCACAAGGTGCGGCAGCATGGATCGCGATATTCCGTGGTGCGCGCGGAACTGCCTGCGCTGTTGGAGCCATCGCCCGGGCTACCTTCCGCCCCAATCGCAAGGCGGGACGGTTCGGTCTCTTGTGTCCGTCAGGATGGCGGCCGGCGTCAGCCGCGACCGATGAATGGCATGTTGGTGGCCATCACCGTCAATGTCTGGATGTTCGTATCAAGCGGCAGCGATGCCATGAACAGCACCGTCCGGGCAACATCATCCACATGCATGACCGGCTCGACCGCCATCTCGCCATTGGCCTGCGGCACGCCGGACTGCATGCGCGCGGCCATCGGGGTCAGCGCGTTGCCGATGTCGATCTGTCCGCAGGCGATGTTGTGCCGCCGCCCGTCGAGCGAGAGCGACTTGGTCATGCCGGTGATGGCGTGCTTGGTTGTGGTATAGGCGATCGATCCCGGCCTTGGTGAATGGGCCGAAATCGAGCCGTTATTGATGATGCGGCCGCCTTTCGGGATCTGGTGGCGCATCGTCCGGAAGGCGCCCTGTGCGCAGAGGAAGGCGCCGTTCAGGTTGACGGCCACCACCGACGACCATTGCTCGAAGCTCAGCTCGTCGGGCGCCGCCGACAGGCTGATGCCGGCATTGTTGAACAACAGGTCGAGCCGGCCGAAACGCCCTGTCACGGCGGCAAACAACGCGTCCACCGAGCTCGGATCGGACACGTCGGTGGGCCGCAGGATCATGCGCGAGGCCGCCTCCGGTGCAAGGGCTGCCGTTTCCCCGAGCGCGTCATGACGGCGCCCGGCCAGCACCACCGACCAGCCCTCCGACAGCAGCGCCAGCGACACGGCACGCCCGATGCCGCTGCCGGCACCGGTCACCAGGGCGATCCGAGGTGAGCCCGCCTGGGCCGCAGTGGCGTGCATATCCGGCTTCACGGTCATGTTATGTCCTCTGCGGCTGCCATGATCCGACTGCACGATCGGTAACGCCTGCAGTCGGGGCAAAGCCTAGATCGTCGCCGTCGCCTCCCGCGAG
>CAXTCT010000011.1:0-19441 GCA_964242565.1 uncultured Acetobacteraceae bacterium
GCTCGCCGACTGATCCGGGACGGCCCGGGCGCCCCAGGGCGGCCGTTCAGGACCGGGTCTCGACCGGGTTCTCAAGCCGCCCAATCCCGGAAACCTCCACGACCACCCGGTCGCCATGTTTCAGGTAGCGCGGCGGCGTGAAGCCGATGCCCACTCCGGCCGGCGTTCCGGTCGCGATGATGTCGCCGGGGTTCAGGGTGATGCCCGCAGAGAGCGCCTCAATGATGCTGGGCACATCGAAGATCAGTGACGCGGTATTGGCGTCCTGCCGGAGCTCGTCGTTGACCCAGGTGCGTATCCGGGTATCCCCGAGGTCCAGCTCGTCGGCGGTCACCGACCAGGGTCCCATCGGGCAGAAGGTGTCGAAGGACTTGCCGATCAGCCACTGCTTGTGACGACTCTGCAGGTCGCGGGCGGTGACGTCGTTGACGATCGTGTAACCCCACACATGCGACATGGCCTGGGTGCGCATAATGCCCCGGCCGCCGACGCCGATGATCACCGCCAGTTCGCCTTCATAGTCGATTGCGGACGATACCGACGGATCGAACAGGATCGGTTGCCCGGAGGCAATGACGCACTCGGGCACCTTGGAGAAGAGGATCGGAGCATCGGGCACCGCGCCCGACGCGGCACCGGAGTCGAAACCGGAACGGGCAAACTCGTGCGCGTGTTCGTGGTAATTCTTGCCCACGCAGAATATGTTCCGGCTAGGACGCGGGAAGGGTGCGGCGAACGCCGAGCATTCGTCTCCGCCAAGTTCCCGCTCTACGGTAAGCGACGCTGCCGGCACGCCGGACCGCACGACGTCGCCTACATCCTTGAAGACGGCATCCAGCAACAGGATGGCAAGGCCGTTCCGCACGACGGCAGCCCTGGACTCTCCGTCCAGGAGGATGGTTGCCAGCTTCATGCTGTATGCTCCGTGCTTGTTATCGATCCTGGGCTAGCAGTAAGGTTCACCTGCGCCCGCTCATGACCCAGGTAGCCTGCCGGCGTGTAGCGGGCACCGCGGTTGAGGCCCTCGTCGAACCATTCGGTCTTGCTAAGGAAACGGACTATGTCGTTGCGAAGCGGCAGCAGCTTGCCCGGCCAGCGTCCGATCACCTGTCCGTAGAGATAGGACCACCACTGCACGTTGTTGGTGACGGGACGCTGGCGCTGTTCCCAATCACGCAGGGCTCCGGGAATATCTCCGGCATTGTCTACCGAGGCGGCCAGCGCCATGGCGTTGATGAAGGCAGTGTTGGCCGCCTGCCCGAGGTTGGGCGGCATCGCATGGGCGGCGTCGCCGATGATCGCCACGTGACCTTCGGACCAGTGCCGACAACGCACGTTGACGATCCGGTCCCAGCGGCCGGCCTCGGTCAGCCGGCCGATCAGCTCCTGCACGACGGGAAATTTTTCGCACCACAGGTCCCGGTCCACTGGCAGCCTGCGCGCCCGCTGGTCGGCCACCGGCACGCTGAGGAATATGTAGGTCTGGCCTTCGGTACACGGATTGTACAGCAGGCGCCAGGCACCGTTCCAGTATTCGGTGATGATGTCCGGAGAGTCGCCGGGCGCCTGATCGATCATCATGCGTATGCCGGCTTCTATTCCGTAATCGACCCACGCCGTGCCCAGGATGCTTTCCCGCAGGCGCGAGTAGGCGCCGTCCGCGATAATGACCAAATCCGCCCGCCGCTCCTCGCCCCTCTCCATCTGCAGCACGCCCTCCGGCCGGGTTCCTGTGCAGACCGAGGAAGTGCGGATATCGACGTCCAACGCCACGGCGCGATCGATCAGCGCCTGATAGAGATCGGCGCGCGGCGGCAGCAGCATGCCGTCGCCGGGCACCATCTGGCGGGTCATCAGGATGTTGCCGCGGCCATCGGCCACACGCCACTGGTCGATCACCCGGGCGCGCGCCGTGGCCTGCTCGTAGGCGCCCAGTATCTTCAGGGTCTTGAGCCCGCTTTCCCACAGCCAGATGCCGGCGCCGAACATGCGCAGATCGGCGCTGCGCTCGTGCAATGTCACCCGCCAGCCGAGCTGCGCGAAGCGTGTCGCTGCGGCCAGCCCGGATAAGCCGGCACCGGCAATTTCCACCGTCTTCATGGATGTCCCGTCGTGGTTGAAGTCCAGATTTGCAGAGTGGACCGAGCTACTTGCCGAGCACGCCGGCGCCGGTATTCTCGTCGTAATAGTATCGGCCGTTGAGAAACATCTTGTGCTTCTCGAAATACCACTCGCGGCGTGGTGGCGGGGACGTCAGGTCGATGCTCTCACCGCCCTTGAACACCATGTCGAGCAAGCTCTTTTTCTGTAGGACCTTAATGTCTCTGGTCGGATCGCCGTTGACGACGATGATGTCGGCGTAGCGGCCGGCTTCCAGCTTACCAACCTTGTGGCCGAACGCCTTCAGGCATCCAGTTGCGTTCAGCGTCATGCTGTTGATCGCCTCGAGCGGCGTGAAACCCAGCATGTCTACGAAGATCTGCATCTCGAAGGCGTGCCATTGACCGTAGGGCACCGGCGACCAGCCGGTCTCGGTGCCGCAGATCATCGGGACACCGGCGCGGTGAGCTTTGGCTAGGCCGATCTGGGCCGCTTCCACCTCGCGCCGGAACGCATCCATCGCAGAGGCGCCGGCGGCTTCCGGGGTCGCGTTCAGCAGGTTGACCAGGAAGGTCAAGGTAGGAGTGATCATGATGTTGTTCCTAAGGCACAGCTCGATCCCCTCGTCATCGATGTACGAGGCGTGGAAGATGAGATCGAAACCGGCCCGTGCGGCACCGAGAACCGAAAGCTTGGAACGTGCGTGCGTGGCGCTCATCAGGCCGAGACGTCGCGCCTCCCTGGCAACCACGACCAGCTCCTCGTCGCTCATCGCGGAGATCTCGAGCGCGTCCGGCGTGATCAGGTTGTCGCTGGAACCGGAGATCTTGATGCAGTCGACACGATCCTTGGCTTGGTAACGAATTGCCTCGATGATCTCGTCCCGGGTCTTCACCAGAACGGCGGCCTGCCCCGGTGGGAACTGCATCTCGTTGGGAAAGGAATCTTCCAGTCCCTGATGCGTCGTGAGCTGGCGACCGCACACCGCGAAGCGCGGCCCGATGGTAAGGCCCGCATCGATGGCGTCACGCAGGCAGGGAGCGATGTTGTAGGTGGTAGCTGCATCGAACGCGCTGGTGACACCGGCCTGAAGCACCTTGCGCGCGTTCATCGCGGCTTTCAGCGTGCGGTATTCCACCGGCGTGTAGAGAGCCAGCTCCTCCTCCGAGCGGGCCTCACCGAAGGAGATGTGGGTGTGGCCGTCGATCAGGCCCGGTAGGATGCTGCGGCCCGGCAGGGCGATCTGGGTATAGTCAGGCTGCGTGTACCGCTTGGAAAGCTCACGCCCGTCGCCTACCCAGACGATGACCCCGTCTGCGAACACCACCGCGCCATTCTCGATCGGCGGATTCAGCGTGCCGTCGATCACACGGCCATACAGGGTGGTGCCTTTGATTGGCTCGGCTGCAGCCGTCACTGGGAAGTCCTCCTCGATTCGGGTAGCTGGGTCACTGGAACAGGAGATTGGCGGCGGACAGGAACTTCCCGGGATGCTCCATGGCGACCGAATGCGCGCAATGTGCCAGCAGCATCACGTCTGCCTGCTTCAATCCGGATGCTAGTTGAAGGGTGATCGCTGGCGGGAACGGCACGTCGTCCCGGCCATGCAGCATGGTGACTGGGCATGTGATGCGGGATAGCTCGTCCGACGACAGCAGGGTCGCGTCGATGTAGGATTGCTTGTCGTGGCCGAACATCGAGCGGAAATAATCGGCATAGTCCCGATCGTCATAGAGGATGGCCTGACGCGCCCTGATGTAGGCGTCGTCGATTAGCGTCTTGTCGTAGATCAGCGACTCTGCCGTTCGGCGCAGGTCCTGGGTGGATTCCGGGAAGCTCCAGCACAGCCTCGTCGCATCATTCAGAGGAAAGGATGCCCCCATGCTCGCGGTCGTCAGCACGCGGGTGATACGGGACTCCGCTGCGGCAAGCTTCAGCGCCAGCGCGCCGGATATGGAGTGGCCTACGACGCCGATGTCATCTCCCGGCATCCGATTGAGCAGCGCGCGGCACTGGCGGAACCATAGGTCGAAATCGAAGAATGGTGCCGACACCTTGCGGCCGGACCGGCCGAATCCGATCAGGTCCATGGCGAACACATGGTAGCGCGCGGCCAGCGGCTCCAGCACGCGGCGCCAGTTGCCAATGGTGGAAGCTCCCGGACCCGAGCCGTGGATCAGCAGCAGTGGTTTGCCGCTACCACCCTCCAGGTAATGTGCGGGCATGTCTTCGAACATGAAATCGTGAGGGTCGAGGTCCATGCGCTTATCCAAACTTTTTGTTTGCCGCCAGCCGATCCGTCCGTCGTTGGATCGCGGACGCTTGATGACGGCGGGGATCCCCCTGCAGTCAGCTGTTCAATGCAGCTTCCGTACCATGCATATCGGCGAGAGCCGCATTATCAGCCGCCCACATTAGCTGCCATCAAATGAGGGTTTTCTAGGCGTCTGCTAACCCTCCCCGCACATTAATCGTTCATTTGAAGTCTGTATACAGGATTCAAAACTCAAAAATGTTTGCGATGAGCGAGATTAGGCCTTGTCGCGATCGGGGTGGATGACATTGAATGGTCTCGGCGATTGGTTGATGCGTTTCGAGTTCCGCATGCAGGATCCGCAGCAAAGACCGGCCTCTCCGGTTGGTATGATTCCTGCATTCTGTATCCGTTATGCAGGATCCGCCATTCGGGCTCTGCTGTCGCGGAACGGCTTCTACCGCCTGAGCGCGCACAACGTGCAACTTGATGATTTGGGGGAGAGGTATGGCCGCCGACGGTAACCAGCAGGCTGATTTCCACGTCCCGGACGATGATTTCGACGCGTCTGGCGACGATATCGAACTCGTCAACGAGAAGGCGCTGAACTGGTTCGATGTGTCCGCCATCGGCACCGGCGAGATGCTGTTCACGGCCGCTTGGGCGTGGATCATGTACATCGGCAGCCTCTACGGAATCAAATGGACCATGATCGGGTTCGCCGAAGGGGCGCTGATCATCAACCTTGCCTGGTGGATGTATCGCGAGATGATCACCGCGGTGCCCGAGCCGGGCTCGATCCAGTCCTACGGCAGGGAGGCCGGTCTGTTTTCCCTGGGCACCACCTACTTCGTTGGGTACGTGCCGATCTACGGCGCCTTCATGTGGCTGGAGCTGACCGTGGCCAAGGGCCTGCTGCACGGGTTGTTCCCGTCAGTCGCCACCTGGATCTGGCCCTACGCGGTGATGCTGCCGGTGGTGGCGCTCAACCTTTACGGCCAACAGATCACCGGTAAGGTGCAGGCCATCCTGGTGATCTTCACGCTGGTCGGCGATGTGCTGCTGTCCTTGCTGGTCTGGTGGCTGATGAGCGACAAGGCGGTATGGGCGGCCAACTGGTCCTCGCCGACGCCGGTGGATTGGCTGACCCCGTTCACTGTCGGCGCGCTGTGGATCGCGGTCATGGCCGGCATCCTCGAGGTGCAGCAGGTGCTGGTCGATGAATGGAGCGATTTCGAGAAGTCGCGTGATGTCGGCCTGCTTTCCGCCGCCTGGCAGCTCTGGGCGCGGCAGATCCCGGTAGCCCTCGGCCTCATGGCCAGCGTTCCGCTGGCGACACTGGCCAGCATGAACGTCCCGACGGTCGAGGCGGTGGTCGCCAGGCTCGGTCATGGCCCGGTATTCTACCTGGCGATGGTCTGCATGCTGGTCGCGACCTACACCACGCTCAGTGTCTTCTTCATGGCCGAGGGCAAGGTGCTGGCGCTGTATGCGCAACAGGGCGCGCTGCCACGCTTCATCGGCCAGTATTCCTCGCGTTCCGTGCCGTGGGTGGCCATTCTGTTCATGGCGGTGTTCGCACTCGGCGGCGTCTACATCACCCATATCGACTTCATCATCGCGGCCCTGACCGAATGGTCGGCGACGCTGTACTTCGTCATCGCGGTGTTCTATCTCGGGATGAAATTCCGCAAGGACATGGACCGGCCCCTCGAGGTGCGCTTCGGGATCCCGATCGCGATCTTCGTTGGCCTGTTCAGCATCGGAGGCGCCATCGCGGCCATCCGGCTGAACTGGCAGGCGAGCCTGACCTGGTTCGCCATCGTCGCGGTGTTTGTCTGCTACGACCAGTTCATCGTCCCTCGCACCAAACGCGGCAGCTTCTACCGGGCCCAGGTCCTGCGCAAGCGGACCAACGCCGTGCGACTGTGACACGCGACGTTCCTGACACATCAACAAGATCGTTCGGAGTTCGAGATGCAGCAGACGGTTGAATATCTGCCCAAGCCTGCCGAGGTGACGGCCGAGTACATGCGTGAGGTGATGGACCAGTATTATTCCCGGAAATGGAATCCTAACAAGGAATCCGTGGCGGCGGTGAAATCCTGGCGCGACTGGCCGACGGTGGTTCGCATGCCCGACCTGAAGTGTGACTTCACGGTGATGATCGACAACGGTCTGGTGACCACGGTCTCGATCGGCCTTCCGGACAAGCCGCGCATCCTGTCGATCATGAACGCTGACACCATGCAGCGGGTCTATTACGACGAGACCACCGCCGCCATCGAGACGATCGCCGGCAGAATCAAGATCCGCGGCAACGAGACAGAACGGCGTCGCATGCTGGCGGCGATCTCCTACCTGACCTGGTAGCGGAGATCCTGCGGAGCGTGGCACTCAGGGAGTTATGTTGAGATGGATGATGGAACCCTGAAGCTCGGGATCCGCAAGGACAGGCCGCTGGTCGGCCAGTCGGTTCCGCGTGTGGAGGATCTCGCTCTCCTGACCGGCACCGCGCGCTATATCGACGACATCCGTATGCCCGGCATGCTTTACGCCAAGATCCTGCGCAGCACCCACGCCCACGCGAACTTCACTGTGGACGCCAGCAGGGCGCGCGGAATGCCCGGCGTGCACAGCGTTCTCGTGGGCGCCGACCTGGTCGGCAAGGTCAAGCCCTGGGGCGACCTGATGCAGGATCTCCTGGTTGGCGACCATTTCGCCTTCGCGCTCGACAAGGTTGTGTTCGAGGGCCAGGAGATCGCCGCCGTCGTCGCCGACACCAAGTACCAGGCGATGGACGCGCTGGAAGCCATCGAAGTGGTCTATGACCCACTGCCAGTGGTGCTGGAAGCCGACAAGGCAATCCTTCCCGGAGCCCCCCTGCTGCATCCGGAGCTGAACTACGAGTTTGGCGAAGGCAACATCTTCGATCGCTACCGCGTGCGCATCGGCGACATCCACGAGGCTGAGGCTGAGGCCGACCTAGTCGTGAGCCAGCGCTTCAGCTCGAACCGCCAGGCGGGCGCCGCGCTTGATCCGCATGGTTGCGTCGCCAGCTACGACACCTTCAGTGGGATGTTGACGCTTTACTCCTCGACCCAGTCGCTGTTCATGGTCCGCGACGTGCTGGCCGACACCCTGCAGCTGGCCCGCAACCGGCTCCGTGTGGTCGCCCCGGAGGTGGGAGCCGGGTTCGGCTCCAAGGCGCAGATGTTCGCCCACGAGGTGATCGCCTCGATCTTCTCGCTGCAGCTAGGGCGTCCCGTGCATCTGGTGCTCAGCCGCGCCGACGTGTTCCGGGTCGGCACCGCGCGCAACGGGCAGATCCGGCACGTCGAGATGTTCTTCAAGAACGACGGTCGCATCATCGGCTATCGCGACTACGTCATCCAGAACTCAGGAGGAACCTCGTACTGGGGAAACCAAGTGGTGCATATCGGCACCAACGTGGGAATGCTGCCCTATCCAGTTACCAACCTGCATATCGACGCCGACATCGTCCACACCAACCAGGCGCCAGGCGGAGCCTTGCGCGGATTCGGCATTCCGCAGATCAACTGGCCCAAGGAACAGCTGATCGACATCGCAGCGGCAAAGCTCGGCATGGACCCAATGGATGTCCGCGCCGTGAACGTCATCCGACGCGATATGTGCCCGTATCGCACCCCGTTCGGCCAGCTCGTCGACAGCACGTCGATCGACGAGTGCATGGCCAAGGCGGCCGACGTGATCGGTTGGCGCGAGAAGCGTGCCAATCGGATCCCGTACGAGGGCGTCGGAATGTCGCTGGGCATGAAATACACCAGTTGCCGGCATCCCTCGTTCGATACCGACCTATCGGCGATCCGGCTGCGGCTGGAGACCGACGGCACCGTGACCATCTTCTCCAGCGACGTGTCGCACGGGCAGGGACACGCGACCTTCCTCGCACAGATCGTCAGCGACGTGCTCGGCGTCGGCTTCGAGAAGGTGGTACTGGCGGCGCCGGATACGGCCAACGCCCCGTTCGGTCTCGGCACCTATGCCAGCCGCGCCGCTGCGGTGCTGGGAACCGCCTGCCGGATGGCATCGGAACGCCTGCGCGAGAAGATCGTCGCCATCGCCGCTCACGTGCTCGAGGCCGACCCGCAGGATTTAGATACCGGCGGCGACAAGGTCTTCGTCAAGGGGCTGTCGAGCAGCGGGCTGTATCTTGAGAATCTCGCTGGCTACTCGGCCTACCGCACCCACCAGTTACCGCCGAACTTCGAGCCAACTTTGGAAGCAACCGCTACCTACGACACGCCGACCGATCGCGAAGCGCCGGATGGCTCGGGCAACCTCAGCGTCACCTATGCCGGCGGATGCCATGCGGCGCACGTCCGCGTCGATCCCAGCAACGGCCGCCTGACGATCCTGGACTATGTCATGGTCCACGACACCGGAACGGTGATCAATCCGCTGATCGTCGAGGGACAACACCAGGGCGGTTTCCTGATGGGCCTCGGCATGGCGGTAGGCGAGGACTATGTCTACGACGCCGAGGGCCATCTGCTGACGGCCACCTTCGCCGAATACAGGGTGCCGCTGGCCAGCGACATGCCGGAGCTGAACCGGATGTGGGAGATCCCGGCGCCTTCCACGACCATTCCGGGCGGTCAGAAGGGCGCTGGCGAGTCCGGCACCGGTCCGGTCTGCGCGGTGCTCGGCAATGCGGTTGCGCATGCCACGGGTATTCGCTTCACGGCGCTGCCGATCACCGCGGACCGCATGCTGCTGGCGCTGCGGGAGAAGGAGCGGCGCGGCATGGAGAGCTTCCGGTACCCCGACGACATGCCGGATTTCGATGGTCCCAGGACCGTCGAGGATTGGCCGAAACCCACTGGTCCGGACGAGGACATGTTCCTGTGACGCCATTCATCTATCTCAAGCCGAGCGGGCTCGACGAGGCCATGTCGATGTTGGCGGAGCACGGCGCCACCGCCAAGGTGATGGCAGGTGGCCAAAACCTGCTGCTGGCGCTGAAGGAAAGGCTGGTGCGGCCTAGCCATGTGCTGTCGCTGGCCGGCGTGCCGGGACTTTCCGGGCACCGCTACACCGCGGACGGTGAGCTGGAAATCGGCTCGGGCACGACCTACGCGCAACTCGCGACGTCTAAGTTCGAAGGCTGGCACGCTGAAATCTCCGCGGTGGCCTTCAATCTCGCCGACCGCTCGGTGCGCAACATGGGCACCATCGGAGGTGCTGCCTGCCAGGCGGACCCGCGCTACGATATCCCGACCCTGCTGGTTGGCACTCATGCCAGGCTGACGGTGCAGTCCATCCTCGGCCAGCGCGTGGTGCCGGCGGCCGAGTTCTTCAATCCGAAAGGGGGCACCAACCTCGCCGCCAACGAGATCCTCTCCTGCATCACGTTCCCGGCTGCATCGGCATTTGCCTTCGTCGGTTTCGAGAAGTTCCGCTATCGCGTGTTCGATGCCGCTGTCGTCAACATGGTGCTCGCGCTGAGCACCGATACGGCGGGCAAGGTATCGGCCGCCAGCCTGGTGGCAGGCAATGCGGCGAAATGCCCAAGCGTCGCGTCGCAGGCGGCGGCCCGGCTGATCGGCCATGACATCGCATCGCTGGGCGGTCTGAGTGTCGCCGATGCCGCGTCCGAGGAGATCCTGCCGATTGCCTCCGCCGATACCCGCAACCGGCAGTTCCAGTCGGAACTGCTCAAGACGCTGACCATCAACCTGTTGAATGCCGCATCCGCCCGGACAGGAAGCTGAAGCCATGGTCCAGATATCCATGCAGGTGAACGGCAAGACCGTCGCCGGCAACATCGACGAGCGCATGCTGCTGATCGACTTCATCCGCGATGTCGCCAACCTCACCGGAACCCATGCCGGATGCCTCGAAGCACGCTGCGGCTGCTGCGCGGTCGAACTGGACGGCATGACCGTCAAGTCCTGCAACGTGCTGGCTCTACAGGCGGAGGGCAGCGCGGTGTTCACCGTGGAGTCGCTGTCGCAGCAGAAGCTCAAGCCGGTCGATCACATCACCACGCAGAGCCTTGCCGGCATGTATGCGCCGCTTGAGGCGATCGGTTCCAGCGAGGCCGACCTGCACCCGATCCAGACCGCGTTCCACGTCTGTCACGCCCTGCAATGCGGCTTCTGCACGCCGGGCATGCTGATGGTGCTGAAGGGCTTTCTGGAGGACAACCCTGCTCCGACACGCGATGAGGTGAGGTTGGCGATCTCCGGCAATATTTGTCGCTGCACCGGCTACCAGCACATCGTGGACGCGGCGATGATGGCGGCCGAGAGCATGTGCGACTCTCAGAATACTGCGTAGCCGGTAATGACGGACATGGATGCCGCACGAGCTCGACCGGCCTCTCCGGCAGCGTTGCTGACCGCACTGGAAGCGGTGGGCTACCTGGCCGACGAGGAGATCGCCACCGCGTGCTTCCTGGCGATGACCATGGGCCGGCCGCTGCTGTGCGAGGGAGCGGCCGGAGTCGGCAAGACGGCGCTGGCCAAGGCGATGTCGGAGGCGATGGGATGGCCCCTGTTCCGGCTGCAATGCTACGAGGGGCTGGATGCGTCGGAAGCCCTGTACAGCTGGGATTTTCCCCGCCAGCTGCTCCACCTGCGAGCCGCCGAAACGGTCGGCGTCGATGACCGCGACCGGCTGGAGGCGGAACTATACGACCGCCGCTTCCTGCTGCCGCGCGCGATCCTGCAGTCCTTCGAGGCCAGCCCGAGCGTGTTGCTGATCGACGAGGTCGATCGCGCGGATGACGAGTTCGAGGCGTTCTTGCTGGAGGCTTTGTCCGAATTCTCGGTCACAGTGCCGGAACTTGGCACCATCTGTGCCACGGTGCCGCCGTTCGTGATCGTCACCTCCAACCGCACGCGCGAGGTGCACGACGCGCTAAAGCGGCGATGCCTCTATCACTGGATCGACCATCCGGCGCGTGAGCGCGAGCTGAGCATCCTCCGGCGCCGTTTCCCCGCACTTCCGAACGGCCTCGCCGAACAGGTTACCGATGCCACCCGCCGCTTGCGCCAAGCCGAGCTGTTGAAGCCGCCCGGTGTGGCTGAGAGTCTGGACTGGCTGCAGGCGTTGACCCAGCTGCAGGCGAGCGAACTGACCCCAAAGCTGGCCGCGCTGACCCTCGGCACGGTGGTGAAGTACCAGGAGGACCAGGAGCGCGTGCGCAAAGATGGGTTCGGCCTGCTGTTCGCACCCGGCAAGCTGGTGGGTTGATGCCGAAAGCGGTTTGCCTCACGGAAACTCTGCTGGCGTTCACGGTCGCGTTGCGCGACGCCGGGGTGGACGCCAACCTGCACCGGATCGAGCTGCTGTTCCTGGCCCTGCGCCAGTTCACCGCACCTGGACTGGATACGCTGTATCGCTGCGGGCGGATCACCCTGTGCACCTGCCAGGACGACCTGCCGATATACGAGGCGATATTCGCCAACTTCTTCCTGCGCCTGCCGCAGATCGGCGATGCTCCGGCGCCTCCCCCTTCGCCGCCGCAACTGCGTCCCGGATCGGCGCAGGCAAGGCATCGCGGACTGGAGGACGAGCAGGAGGAGGAGGTCGAGCTGGGTGCTGCCACCGATCAGGAACTTCTGCGCAATCGCAGCATCGCGGGGCTCACGGCGGAGGAACGCGACCAGATCCATGCGCTGATCGCCCGCCTGCGCGGCCAGGTCGCGATGCGGACGTCGCGCCGCTTCCAGCCCGACATCCGTCACCGGCTGGATGTGCGCCGCACCATCCGCTCGGCGCTGGCCCATGCCGGCGAGCCGGAGCGGCTGTTCCGCCGGACCCGGCGCCAGCGTCCACGGCGACGCATCGTGCTGGTCGATATCAGCGGTTCGATGGCGCCGTTTGCCGGCGGCCTGCTGCGTTTCAGCTATGCCGCCTACCGGTGCGCGCCGCGGGCCACGGAGGTGTTCACGTTCGGCACCCGGCTGACCCGGATCACGCCGTTCCTGCGCGCCGGCGATCCCGACCAGGCGATCATCGCCGCCTCCAACGCCATTCCTGACTGGTCCGGCGGCACCCGCATCGGCGACCAGTTCAAGGCGTTCCTCGATCTGTGGGGACATCGCGGCATGGCACGAGGGGCGATTGTGGTGATTGCATCCGACGGCTGGGAACGCGGCACGCCCGATCTGCTGCGCGCGCAGATGCAGCGGCTGCGCCGGCTCGCGTACCAGATCATCTGGGTCAACCCGCATAAGTCGGCGCCGGACTTCGCGCCGCTGACCGGCGGCATGCAGGCGGCCCTGCCCTATCTGGACGATTTCGTCGGCGGCAGTTCGGCCAACGAGATGGACCAGCTGATGTGCCGGATGGGCGGCCTGCGACCGGCGCAGGCAAAACAATAAGGGAGATTCGCGATGCGCAAGGAAATCATGCTGCCGGATGGTGGCGAGCCGATCAGCCACTACACCGACGCGGTGCGCTTCGGCGAGCTGCTGTTCATCTCCGGGATCGCGCCGCTCGACCGCAACAACGAGGTGGTGGCACCCGGCGATGTGGTGGGTCAGGCGGAATTCGTGCTGGAAACGATGGGGCGTATTCTGCTCCAGGCCGGCGGATCGTTCGCAGACGTGCTGCGCGTGACGGTCTACCTGATCAACGTTGCAGACAGGATCAAGATCAATCCGGTGCGGCAGAGGATGTTCGGCAGCACCCGCCCAGCCAGCGCACTGATTGAAGTCAGTGCGCTGGCTATTCCCGGCATGCTGGTGGAAATCGAGGCGGTTGCGGGCATCCCCAACCGCTAGCCTCTGATACCGGATCCAACATGAACGAGATGTCCAAACCTCCAACGGTGCATTAAAAGCCGTTCAACGCCACTCGGCGTCCGGGTCCCGATAATCCAGGTCGCCCCGCTTCCAGTATCCGGCGGCGCTGAACCTGCGGCGATCCAGACGCAGCGTTTCGAAGAAGTGCCGGCGCAGGCTTTGCACGATACCGGACTCGGCTGCAACCCAGACGAAGCTTCCGGGCAGCGGATCGAGATCGGCGGCGACCTCGACAAGGCGGTTCCCCAACGGCTGACCGGGGCGGCTGACGAGCCAGTGCAGTCTGACGTCGGCTGACGATTGGACCGCCTGGCGCTCGCCCTCGTCAGCGATTTCGATGAAGGCCCTGTCCGGCATACCCCTAGGCAAACTCTCGATTATGCTGAACAAGGCCGGCATCGCTAAGGGGTCTCCCATCAGCACATACTCGCGCACATCTTGATGGGGTCTATGGCCGCCGCGTGGACCGAGGCCGTGCAGGCGGTCGCCAGGACGAGCCTGTTGCGCCCAGAGGGATAAAGGCCCCTCGCCATGGATGACGAAATCCATGTCGATCTCGCCGGCCGGACGATCAAACCGGCGAACCGTATAGGCGCGACCGATCGTGGAGGAGCGTCCGTCATCGTCCATGAAAAGCTTGATCCACGCAGCCGGGTATTCCGGCGCGAGATGCGTGATCCCGGAGCCGCCGAAACGGATACGTCGCATATGCGGTGTCAGGTCATCGGCCTGCCTGACCAGCATTTCGTGAAAGACATGTCTAGCCGAAGCCGGCGATGCGGCTGGTAGGTTGCCTGGCCCCTCATCTGCCTCTGCCTTCATCAACCACGCGACAAAGCTCCTGCTTGCCCATAACGGGACTGCGCCGCCAACGGCTGCCGGTTTTATGTGCAGCGTTTCTGTATACAAGACTTTCCCGGATTGGCCAAATAGTGCTTGCCTGCCTGACAAGCGGTGCATAATCTCCCTGATCATTGCTGGCATAATTGGCACAGGTCTTGCTGCCCATGACCTGCTGGGCCGGGAGCTGCAAGGCCGGCGCACCTGTCGCTTGTCATTTCAGCCTGCAGATGTCGTTTGTCGAACTCAAGGAGTTTTCATGGCTCATGTCGTCAACGCGATCAGCATGTCGCACGCCCCGGGGGCGCTAGGCTGGCCCGATGCGCCGGAAGAGGGCGCCCGCAACCGGATCGATGCCACCCATCGTGAGCTGCGCGAGCGGCTCGATGCGTCGAAGCCTGACCTGATCATCGCCTTCCTCGATGATCATTTCGAGAATCATTTCCGCAACCTGATGCCTACCTTCGCGATCGGCATCGCACCCTCGCATAGCGGGCCGGCCGACTACATGATGGAGGCGCTGCGCTTCGACAAGAAGGTCACGCTGCCCAGCGATGCCGCCGTCGCGGAGCATCTCCTGGGCGAGCTGATCACGGCCGGCTTCGACGTCGCCCGCATGGGCGAGATCGAGTACGGCAACAACCTGATGATGCCGCTGCGCTTCCTGCGGCCCGAGTTCGACATCCCCGTGGTGCCGATCTACATCAACGTGTTCTCGCCGCCGCTGCCCTCGATGGCACGCGCCTACGATCTCGGCGCCGCCGTGCGCAAGATCGTTGATGCGATGCCAGGCGACACGCGTATCGCCTTCCTTGCCACCGGTGGGTTGTCGCACTGGCCACCGGTCTGGACCTCGGACGCACCGGTCGATGACAGCTTCCTGCAACGGATGAAACGCTACCAGACCGAAGGCAAGCAGGTCGCCCTCGATGATCCTGGGCTCTACTCTGATCTTGCGAAGTACGAGATCGAGATGGCCGCGAAGGGACAGTGGCACAACCAGCCGCATCCGCTGGTCAACGAGCAGTGGGACCGCGAAGTGATCGCGGCCTTCGGCAGGGGCGACATAAAATATCTCAAGGCCATGACCTATCGCGAGATCGAGGATGGCGGCGGTCACGGCGGCCAGGAGATGCTGAACTGGATCGCGGTGATGGGCGCCATGAAAGGAGCGCCCGCCGAAGTACTCTGCTACGAGCCCGTCATGGAGTGGATCTGCGGGATGGGACACATCTACTACGAGGGTCAACCTTCGGCCTGATTAACCGGGCGCTGGTGTTCCCAATACATATGACGTCGGCACCCTTGATCGCTGACTGGCCGCTATTCGGCTACGTGGATGACATCCGGCCGCTGCTGCGTTGGAATATGGACGCAGGACGACCGGTGGCGGTCATTACGATCGTGGCCCTTGAGGGTGGTGGACCCCGCCCCGTGGGTGCTCAGATGCTGGTTGCCGACGATGCCGTGGTGGGCTTCCTGTCCGGCGGCTGCGTCGAGGCGGACGTGATCAGTCATGCGCATGCCTGCCTGACGGATGGCGTGCCACGCCGCCTGGTCTACGGAGCCGGCAGCCCATGGTTCGATATCCGGCTGTTGTGTGGCGTGAGGATGGAGCTGCTGGTTGAGCGTATCCTGCCGGACGATGCGGCGATGCGGCGACTGTTGCAGCTTACCGAAGCACGCCGCCCGGCCCGTCTCATCACCGACGGCAGCTGCCGTCGCTGCGACGAGCCACATGGACCGAGCCCAGACCTCGACGACGACAGCTCAAGTCCTGGAAGCAGCGCAGACTGCTTCCAGCGGGACTATGAACCCCCGTTCCGCCTGCTTGTCGTGGGCCATGACCCGACCGCGATGGCGATCGCGTCGCTTGGAGCGCAGGCTGGCTTCGAGACTTCGATCCTTCGCCGCCACCCGGTGTCGCAACCGCCATTACCACAGGTTCGCCTGTATGTCGGACATCCCGCCGACGCCATCCTGCAGCTTGAACCCGATTGCTGGACCGCGATCGCGATCGCCACGCACGACGATCACCTGGACAGCGAAGCCGTTCGCGCCGGTCTGTCGGGAAAGTCCAGCTATGTCGGGCTGCTCGGCTCGCGCCGGCGGCTGGAGGCGCTGCGAAGGCGGCTTCAGGATGACGGAATCCTGGATGATACCCTTGCTAGGCTACGTGCGCCGATCGGCCTGCCGCTAGGCGGCAAGGCTCCCTGGGAAATTGCGATCTCGGTCATCGGCGACATCATCGCCACCCGCTATGAAGGAAGGAAAATTCGTAGCAATCAACAAGCACATAAGCTGACAGGCGGGAGAGACCTGTGCGCGCATTGATGTGGACGAGGATTGAAGTAGCAAACTCCATCGACGTTCCGAAGAGGAGAATGGCACATGGCTTAACGTCTAATCGGTCAGGAGCAGCTTGAATATGCCGGACGCCTGCCTCGGTGGCAGGGCGGCCGTGGGCCGGGTCGGCGGCTAGGTGGTGTGGAACACTAGGTGTATGGTCCCGGGGTGTGATGGTGCAACACTGACCGCGAAGGGGAAGAGGCACTATGGCAGCAGTTCTTCATGGCAGCGCCCGAACGACGCCGTGTATTCGAGCCGAGCTCCAAAGGTCGAAAGAAAGCACCAGGACCCTCGCGGCCCGCTACCAGCTGAACCCGAAAACCGTTGCCAGGTGGCGGGGCCGCCAGACCACAGGCGATGCTGTCATGGGGCCCCGGGACCCGCGCAGCACAATCCTGTCGCCGGCGGAGGAGGCGATGATCGTCGAGTTCCGACGCCGAACCCTGCTGCCACTCGATGACGTCATGAGCTGCCTGCGTGACGCCATCCCAAAGCTCACCCGAAGCGCACTGCACCGCTGCCTGCAACGCCACGGCATCTCGCGTCTGCCGGCCAGCGACGACACGACATCCAAACACGGAAGATTTGCCGAAACCAAGATCGGCGTCGTCCATATCGACAGCTGTGAGCTGCCCCTGACCGAAGGCAAGCTCATCATGTTCCTGGCAATCGACCGCGTCTCCAAGTTCACTTTTGTCGAGTTCCACCAGAGCGCTGGCAAGATAGAAGGTGCGGCATTCCTCCGGCACGTCGTTGCCACTTTCCCGTATGCCCTGCACACCGTGCTCACCGACAACGGCATGGTGTTCGCCGACCTGCCCAAAAACCGAGGCCGCCATCCTGAAATGGAAGCCATGTTCGGCGGCCATATCTTCGATCGTGTATGCCTGGACCACGGCATCGAGCACCGGCTCACTAAGCCTTATCACCCGTGGACCAGCGGGCAAGCCGAGAGAATGAACCGGACCGTCAAGGACGCGACCGTCAAAACCTTCCATTATCCGTCGCTCGACGCGCTCAAAGCACACGTTCTTGCTTTCGTGTCAGCCTACAACTTTGCCAAACACCTGAAAGCGATCAGATGGAAAACGCCGTTCCAACACATCTGCGACGCTTGGCAACGCGATCCGTCAGCGTTCAAGGTCAACCCACACCACCTCACCCCGGGACCATACAACTAGTCGAAAGCCGACATAGATCATTAAACTTAGTCAAAGAACTTGTTTCAGGTTAACTAACGCGCAATATGAAATTTGTGGTAATCTCAACGTAAAGTGCAGCGCGACATAGGATTCGCTGCGCCAGCTTTCGGAACAACTACCTTTACCATGTGCATATGCAAGGATGCCCAGCAGCATAGTAATTCGTCGGCCGGCTTCCGGAACACTGAACCTTGTCATAACGTTGTTCATTACTGACGGAGCATTGTCGTCAAGGATGTTGCCGCGCATGCGCGAAATGGGAAAAGAGATGCATTACATCGTCAAGTTCGGCCTGCCGCTTGCAGCTGTCTTAGCTGTGGCCGCCTGTGATGGAACCGGCAGCGGCTCAGCTGCGACCGCTGGATGCCAGGACCACGTGCCGAATGTCTCATCCGGCCTCGGCGGCCCGGCTGGCAATAACGTCGGCCTGGGCGGTGTTACAGGTGGAAACGGCCCTGGCATCGGCTGCAGATGAACACCGCCGCCGCTGGCGACAGCTCGGCGGTTTAGGATTCCCTATGGCGCCACCGGATCCTTGTCCAGGACCGACGGGCAAGAATTAGACCAGATAGGCGACGTCTTCGCTGGTCTGGATTAGGGGAGCGCCTTGGTGGAACGCGTAATATTCCATCATCATCCCGTCAGGGTCCGTCAGAAAGAAGCTCCGCTTCCAAGGCTCATCGACCTGGTAGGTAATACTGATGTGATGCTTCTTTAGGGCAGTAGCGGCTGTTTCAATCGCCTGAATATTTGCAAGCTCAAAGCGGCGTGATGGTATGAGGCCTTGTCCGATTTCACCAGCACAAGAGACGTTCGATATCCGGGATTGCTGCCGCGCAGCCATAGGACGTCTCCGCCCAGCGCGGTGTTCACCACCTCCAGGCCGCCGATGCAGGTATAGAGTTCACGCATCGCCGGAAAATTTGCAGTCGTCAATATGGTGTGAGTAATGCGTTTGGGATGAACCGGCGCGTCGGCAACATCAAGCAACAGCGGGTTCTCGTTCGTCAGGCACGTCGTAGAACAGCTCGAGCCAGCGGGATCCCAACCCTCGGTGATCAGATCCACCTCTCCCGTCGTTACAGCGCGCCATTCCGGACAAAGTCGATTGTGTATTCCATACCGTTTCCACCTGGATCCGCCATATACACGCTAAGTGCGATCTGGTGATTGACGGTCTCGCTCGTCTTGATGCCCTCACACTGCAAACGCTCGTAGACACCGACCAGCTCTGCTTCATTCTCCAATTCCTAGGCGATATGGTTCAGGCCGGGGCTATAGCCGATGCCGGCAGGAAGCTGGAGGAACCCGTTACGTCCATACCGTGCTTCGCCCTTGGTCATCTCCATCATGGCAACATCATGATGCGTATGACCGGTACCGCAAAAGACCGCGCGAAGATCGGGCTCCCAGAAAGCCAGATGCAGGCCGCAGGCCTTGTTGTAGAAATGCTGTGATGATTCGAGGGAGCTCACCCATAGATTAACGTGGTCCATCGGCTATCGTATAAAGGCCGGAAATTGCCGGATACGGCAATCTCGACGTTTGCTCAAGCATAGGCCTGATCCGGATTGAAACGGCTCATTCAAGCGTGGCCCATCCTCAACAGATGTGCTGACCAGCCGCGGATCCCGAACCGGTTCAAGCCGCCCAGGCATCCATCGAGCGCATACACCGTATGCTATGGCATGGCCACCAGGAACACGCCGATCAGGAGCTGGTCCTGCTGCTGGGCTACGGGCTTGAGATTGCCGCTCGAAATGGCGAACCGCATCAGGCATCAGCGAACGACCTGCGGCGGCTATGCTCTGAGCCGACTTGCGATTACCCATAAGTCGCAAGCTCTGCGCCGATCTGGATGTCCACGAGGCGCCGTAGGCCGCGCCAGACGACGGTGT